>JAGDBE010000164.1 GCA_017959195.1 Clostridia bacterium
CGCGTATATTATTAAACTTCGCACGACTCTGCTCAGAGATCAGGGCGCGGCGATTTCTCCGTTCAACTCCTTCCTTCTTTTGCAAGGATTGGAAACGCTTTCCCTTCGTTTGGAAAGACACGTTGAGAACGCTTTGAAAGTCGTTGACTTTTTAAGGAATCACCCGCAGGAGGAGAAAGTGAACCATCCTTCTCTTGAAACGGGCAAACAAAAGGCACTCTATGACAGATATTTCCCGAATGGTGCGGCGTCCATCTTCACCTTTGAGGTAAAATGCGGAGCCGAAGAAGCCAAGAAGTTCACCGAGAGTCTGAAACTATTCAGCTTGCTTGCCAACGTCGCCGACGTTAAGTCGCTCGTTATCCATCCGGCTTCGACCACGCACTCTCAACTTTCCAAACAAGAGTTGCTTTCCGCGGGCATTAAACCAAATACCGTTCGTCTTTCCATCGGGACGGAACATATTGACGATATCATTGCCGACCTCGAACAAGGCTTTGCGGCAATCAAATAATTGATTAGAATAAGGAGAAAATAAAAATGTCTAAAATATATACTTCAGCCGATCAACTTGTAGGGAAAACCCCTCTTTTGGAACTGACTCATATCGAAAAAGCCTTGGGCTTGCAAGCAAAGATCTATGCAAAACTTGAATATTTCAATCCCGCCGGTTCGGTCAAAGACCGTATTGCCAAAGCGATGTTCGAAGACGCCTAGGCAAAAGGTTTGCTTAAGCAAGGTTCGGTAATAATCGAGCCGACATCGGGGAATACGTGTATCGGACTTGCGGCGATCGCCGCGGCGAAAGGATACAGAATTATTATCGTAATGCCCGAAACGATGTCCGTCGAACGTCGTCAACTGATGAAAGCCTACGGCGCGGAATTGGTATTGACCGAGGGTGCAAAGGGAATGAAAGGCGCCATTGCAAAAGCGGCGGAACTTGCCGAACAGACACCGAACAGTTTTATCCCCGGACAATTCGTAAACCCCGCTAATCCGGATATACACAGAAAAACCACAGGTCCTGAAATTTACGAAGACACCGACGGTCAGGTTGACTTTTTAATCGCAGGCGTAGGAACGGGCGGCACGATAACAGGTGCAGGCGAATACTTAAAGAGTGTAAAACCCGCGCTCAAAGTCGTTGCGGTGGAGCCTAAAACCAGTGCCGTGCTTTCTACGGGCGTTGCAGGACCGCATAAAATACAGGGTATAGGTGCAGGCTTCGTTCCTGACGTGCTTAATACCAAGATTTACGACGAAATTATCCCCGTATCTAACGAAGATGCGTTTGCGACGGGTAAACTTATAGGTAAAAGCGAAGGTGTTTTGGTCGGTATTTCTTCGGGTGCGGCGACCTTTGCGGCAATCGAACTTGCTAAACGCCCTGAAAACGCGGGCAAAAACATCGTCGTTATTCTTCCCGATACGGGTGACAGATATTTATCTACGGCATTATTCCAAGACTGATAATAAACCGATAAAAGATTATTCTTACCCCACGGTTTTCTCCGTGGGGTAAGAATATATTGTAAAGGTAATGGGAGTATGATATGATTAGTATTATCGTCAGCGGAGAGCGTCGCACGGTTGCGAACGACACAACCATAGCACAACTTCTTTTAATTGAGAAGGTGGAAATGCCGGAATACGTTACTGTTTCGGTTATCGAGCAGTTTATAGGGAAAGAA
>JAGDBE010000016.1 GCA_017959195.1 Clostridia bacterium
GGTAACCGTAAAGAACGTAAAGATTTCCGCCGGCGCGGGCTTTATCGTAGTCCTCATGGGCGACATTATGACCATGCCGGGACTGCCCAAAGTTCCTGCCGCTGAAAAAATCGACGTAACCGACGACGGAAAAATAGTCGGACTGTTCTGATTATCAAATTAAAAGCCGCCCTTTGAAAAAAGGGCGGCTTTTTTATTTGTTGACTTTATTTTGCATTTGTGATAGTATAAACTCAAGGACGTTTCAAATAAAACGGCAGTGAGGAATAAATATGGAATATTCAAGACGTATAGTCGAAAAGGTTGTCGACGAGTTTGCAAAAAAAAGACAGAACGCCGTGAATGCGGCGGATGCAAGACAAAAGGAAATGTATATAACCTGTCCGCAGTTAGAGGAAATCGACAAAGCGCTGTCTCTTACGGGCATGAAGATTTTTGCAAGCACGTTTCAGGGCAAAGAAGGACTTGAAAAACGCATGAAGGCGCTCGAAAAGGAGAGCCGCGACCTTCTTGACGACAAAAAAAGAATACTTAAACTGATGGGCAAGCCCGAAAATTATCTCGACATAAAATATTCCTGCGAAAAATGCGGCTATACGGGATACGTCGGCATAAAGATGTGCACGTGCATGAAAAAGGCGCTCGCAAAATGCGCCTACGACACGTCGGGACTGGGAAGCTCGCTTTCAAAGCAGGGATTCGATAACTTCGACCTTAATTACTATTCCGACGAAAAGAATAAAGACGGCATAAGCCCGAGAGATAATATGGCGTACGTTTTGTCTGAGGCGAAGGACTACGTAAAGAACTTCGGAAAATTGAAAGACGGCGCGCAGAACCTGCTCTTCGTCGGTGGAACGGGACTCGGAAAGACGCATATTTCGACGGCGATAGCAAAGGGCGTGTTGGATAAGGGCTGCGACGTCGTTTACGACACCATGCAGAATATCATGCATACCTATGAAAAGAGCACCTTTGCAAAAGACGAGGCGGCGGCTCTCGAAACGACAAAGTACATAGACGCAACGCTTTTGATAATCGACGACCTCGGAACCGAACTCAAAAGTGTATTTTCGCAGAATGTTCTGTATAATATTCTCAATACCAGAATTATTTCGGAAAAAGCGACGATTATAAACACAAATTTGAACGGCGCAAAGGCGTTCAAGGAGCAGTACGACGACAGAATTAATTCAAGACTTATAGGCAATTTCAGGACCTTCAATTTCTACGGCGAAGACATACGGCTCAAAAAAGCAAGGGAAAATAACGCAAAAAAGCGCAGATAACCGGAGGAATTCGGCAAAATGGAACAGAAACGCTTTACAAAAAACGACAGCGGATTTGTCTGCGAAAACTGCGGATTTGAAGTAAAACCGCTCGGAAGAACGAGCAGAAACCATTGTCCCAAGTGCCTTTGCTCAAAGCACGTCGATTTGCTTCCCGGGGACAGGGCGTGTTCCTGCGGCGGCATAATGAGACCGGTTTTCGCACGGCCCGACGCAAAAAAAGGGTATATAATAACGCAGAAATGCGAAAAATGCGGCTTTATCGGGAACAATAAGGCGGCGCTGTACGAGATGAAGTCCACGCTTGAAAAAGAGCAGTACGACGATATGGACCTGATAATAAAACTGACCGTAAACGGTAATTATTAAAAAAACAATCGGGAAACCCGATTGTTTTTTACGTTTCTTCCGTAAAATCCGTATAAATATATTTCTCGCACCCCGGCGGCGAATAAACCCACCTGTCGATGCGCCCCGAATCTATCACGTATTCCGGCTTTTTGAAAGCGGGGAACGACGGCACGTTGCTGTCTATTATGACGAGCTTTATCTTCATTTTCGACGGAACTATGCTCTTTATGTATACGGCGGCGGCGTTTCCCGTCTCGGCGCCCTCGCACCACTCGGCAAGCCCCGCAAGGTTGGGCATCAGCTCGACGAAAATGCCGTACGGCTCAATGCTTCTTATAATTCCCGCCGCCGTTTCGCCCGGTGAAAACAGAGATGCGTTTTCCTCCCACGTTCCGAGAAGCTCCTTGTGCGTGAGGGAGATTCTCCCCGTCGTGCGGTCGTTTGTTTTCACGGCGCATTTTATGAAATCTCCGCTGCAAAAGCGCTCTTTCGGGTTTGAAATACGAGATACGGAAATGCAGTCGACGGGAAGTAATGATATTATTCCGCAGCCCACGTCGCAGAAACAGCCGAACGACTCTATATGCGTAACGCGCGCGTCGATGACGTCGCCGGGGGAGAGGTTTGACACGTAGTTTTCAAAGCATTCCGCCTGCGCCTCCCTCCGCGAGAGAATGATGTACGGCTCGTCGGAGGATTTGTCTATCGACAGTACCTTGAAGCAGACAGGCTTTCCCACGCGGGTTATTATCGCAATGTCCCGCGTCTCGCTGCCGTCAATGCTGTATGAAGCTTCTTCACGCGGGATTATTCCCTTGTATTTTCCGAGTTCGACTATAAGATTGTGCTTTGCGTCGCATAAAACCGCCGTCGATTCCAAAATCGAGCCCGCGCCCGCGGCGTATTCCAGCCCCGCAAGACTTGAAACCTGCTCCTTCATTTCGGGTTTCTCCGCAAGGTAACCCTCCGGTTTGTATTTTTCTGTCATTTTAATTCCTCCGTTTTTATGAAATTCGGTCGTTTAATCATATTCTGCCGGGCGCACAGATATGACCGCGGGGAGCGCGATAAAAGGATTTTGTGCAACAGACACAAAAAAAGCGCGCAAAATTGTGCAAATTGAAAAAAGTGATAAAAAAATATAAAATTTAATTGCTAAAACGGTATTTTGATGTTATAATATAGTTTGAAATTTAATGGTTTATATGCAATATGAAAGGTAGATTTAGAGTTATGAAAAAAGCGTCTGCACTCGTGCTTGCCATAATTATGATATGCTCCGCGCTGCTTCTTACGGGCTGCGGAAAGAGCTCCGAAGACAAGGGAGCCGTAATACAGATGTATCTTTCGACGTTCCCGTCGAATCTTGATCCGACGGCGGCCGCATACGGCTCGGCGGATAACGCGAAACTTTTCGGACTTCTCTATGAAGGACTTTTCACCATAAATGAAAAGGGCGAACTCAAAAAAGGAGTCGCGGCCGATTATAAATATTTCGCCGACGTGAGAGACGATTCGATGAAGCTTGAAATAGCGCTTAAAAATACCAAGTGGAGCGACGGCATCGCGGTTGACGCGGAAGACTTCGTTTACGCATGGTCGAGAATCCTTTCAAGCGAAGCGGATAACCCGGCGGCTCCGCTGCTTTACCCGATAAAGAACGCGCGCAAGGTAAAAGAGGGCGAATGCTCGATAAACGACCTCGGCGTATGCGCGGTAAAGGATAACGTTCTCCAGATAACCTTTGAAAAGGACTTTACCAATATAGAATACTTCATCCGCAGACTCGCGAGCCCCGCACTCGTGCCTTTGAGAGAGGAAAGCGCAGGCAAGTTCGACAACGACGAATACAGCGAATATTCTTGGCAGACTTCCTCGACAAAGGTAATTCCGCTCACAAACGGAGCTTTCAAGTATAAGAACATAACCGAAAACGAAATAGTTCTCGAGAGAAACCTCCATTACGAAAACGTAAGTGAAGTAAAGGAAAACCCCGTAGATAAAGTCGTAAAGCCGTATCAGCTCATAACCGCTTATTCGGAAGGCGCTCTTGCCGACGACCAGATAGACAGATTCTTAAACGGCGAGATTTTCTACATAAATTTGAGCGAAGCAAGCGCCGAAACGATTAAAAAGGCGGGCAAAACCCAGAGCAGCCTCGTTCCGTCGGTATATACCTACTTCTTTGATACGACGAGCAGACTTTTTAGCGACGCAAAGGTAAGACAGGCGCTTTCAATCGCGCTTGACAGAGATTATATAAACTCCCTCACCGGAAGAAATACAAACGCGGCTCAGGGAATCGTTCCGTTCAACGTTGACGATACCGTTAAAAAGACGGAATTCCGAAAGGAAGCCGGCAATATGTTCGCTCCCAAGGGCGATATCGAAAAGGCAAAGGAACTCCTTGCCGAAGCAAAGGTAAGCGGCGGCTCGTTTACGCTTGAATACAATAAGGAAAGATCATACGAAGCGGAAATCGCAGAATACGCAAAGAGCGTATGGAAGGACCTCGGATTTACCGTTACGCTTTCGGGAAAGAACTCCAAATATTTCTACGCTCTGGCGTCTGAAAAATCGGCGTTCGCAACGGGAGACGCAAAGCTTATTGCGCTGGACTTCCAGTGCCTTACACCCGACGCGTATTCAATGCTCGTGGGATTCTCAAAGAAATACGCCGGCGGCAAATATGACCCCGAAAGCGAAGAAAAGTACACCAAACTCAATATCACGGGATACGACAGCGAGGAATACGACGCAATCTGCGACGCGATAGTTTACGCTTCAAACATAAAGGACCGCGCAGAGGCAATGCACGAAGCGGAAAAGAAGCTCATTGAAGACTCCCCGGTAATCCCGCTCTTCAATAACGCGGACGTCTATGCAAGCAAGGAACTCAAAAAAATCAAGACAGACTTCTTCGGAGCAAAGATATTCAAGGATACAAAGATGAATAATTACAGAAAATATCTCCCCGCCGAATAAAAATTGATATAACAATAAAAAACATACCTGGTTTACAGGTATGTTTTTGTATGGAAAGAAATTTTGCTTTTTACCGCGAAAAGAGGATAAAATGTCGGAATTATTAAGCAGACACGGATTTTGCTTTCAGAAAAAATACGGACAAAACTTCCTTCAGGACGTAAAAAGCCCGAGAAGAATAGCGAAAGAGGGCACCGAGTACGAATTTGAAGAAAAAGATGGGGAGAAAATTCCGGCCCTCGTGCTCGAAATCGGTCCCGGCGCGGGCATACTCACAAAGGAACTTTCCGCAAGGTTTGAAAAGGTGCTCGCAGTCGAGATAGACGAGAGCTTAAAAGACGTGCTTTCGGAAACGCTGTCGGAATGCGGCAACGTAAGAGTGGTTTTCGACGATATAATGAAAACCGACC
>JAGDBE010000165.1 GCA_017959195.1 Clostridia bacterium
AGGAGGAGAAAAAAATGTATAAGAATTACAAGAAAAACTACGCTTATAACGAGGTAACGTCGTTCGACGATTTCAAGCAGGTTCTCGAGGACTCAATCAGAATATGCGAGGGCAGACCGGCTTTCAAATATAAAAAGGGACAGGAAATCGTAAGCGTAAGCTATGAGGAATTCTATAACGATACAAAAGCGCTCGGAAGCGCTATCGCGAAGCTCGGAAGCGCTGACAGGCACGTCGCGGTAGTCGGCCCCAACAGCTATAAGTGGCTTACCGTTTTCCTGACAATGCTGAACGCCGAAGGCGTGTTCGTGCCGATAGATAAAGAACTTCCGTTTGACGATATAATGCGGCTCGTCAACGACAGCGACGCCGAAATGTTCTTCTTTGCGGATTTCTATGCCGAAAACGTCGAGAAAAATAAAGAAAATATGCCGAAAGTAAAGCATTTCGTAAACCTCGAAGCAAAGGAAGATAACGAAAGCGGCACCCTTTCGTACGATAAACTCATGGAAGAGGGCAAGGCGCTTATAGAAAGCGGATATACAGAATATACCGATATGAAGCCGAAGTACGAGGAACTCAAAATGCTTGTATATACGTCGGGAACGACGGGACAGCCCAAAGGCGTAATGCTGTCTCTTAAAAATATAGTTAACTGCGTGTACCACGGACTGAGAGTTTCCACGGTTTACGACGTGTGCCTGTCGGTGCTTCCGTACCACCATACATACGAATCGGTGTGCGGCATACTCGTGTCGCTTAAAAAGGCGGCGACCATCTGCATAAACGAAAACTTGAGAACCGTTGCCGCAAACTTAAAACTGTATAAGCCGAAATATATCATGCTCGTGCCGCTGTTTCTGGAATCGTTTTATAAAAAAATCTGGGCAAACGCCGAAGATACAGGTAAGGCGGGAACGCTGAAAAAGATGATTTCCGTAAGCAACGCACTGCTGAAAACGGGCGTTGATATGAGACCGGTGTTCTTCAAAAAGATAAGAGAAGTTTTCGGCGGCGACCTTGTAAAGATAGTGTGCGGCGGCGCGCCATTAAGACAGGAGCTCGGAGAGTTCTTTGAATCGGTCGGCGTTTACGTGTGCAACGGCTACGGTATAACCGAATGCTCGCCGCTTATCGCCGCAAACAGAGACTTTTACTATAATTTCGCGTCTGTCGGCAACCAGCTTCCGTGTCTGGAACTTAAGATTTACGAGCCTAACGCCGACGGCGAGGGCGAAATCTGCGTAAGAGGAAATACCGTAATGCTCGGCTACTATAAGAGACCGGAACTCACAAAAGAGGTAATAGAGGAGAACGGCTGGTTCCATACCGGCGACTTCGGAAAGATAGGCGAAGACGGCAGAGTCTACATAACGGGAAGAAAGAAGAATATGATAGTCCTGAAGAACGGAAAGAATATCTATCCCGAAGAAATTGAGGAATCTCTGCAGTCGAATAAGGAAATCGAAGAGATTATCGTCTCCGCGATAAAGGGCGAAGACGGAGAGGAAATAAGACTTTCCGCCGAGATTTATCCGTCGCCCGATATGATTGAAAAAATGAGCGACGAGGAACTGTACGACGCGATAAAGAAGGTAGTGGAAACGTCGAACGATAAACTTCCGCTTTATAAGAGAATAACCAAAGTCGTAATAAGAAAGACGCCGTTTGAAAAGACGACCTCCGGCAAGATAAAGAGAAAGTATTGATGAAGTAAAATAACCGCGGTGCACCTTTTTACATAGAATACAGTAAGAGACTATATTCTGTGAAAGAAGGTGCACCGTGCTTGAATTGCGCGTAATGCTCTGCGTTGCGGTATGCCTGCTTGCACTGTACGGAATATACGAAATAGTAAAGAAAATCTTTGATATATACGTGCAGAAAAAATCGGGCGTCGTTTGCGACGTAATCATAAAGAAATGCAGAAAAGAATACGTTGAATACGCTTTGAGATTTGCCGAGAGCAGATTTTGTTACGGCGATTGCAGAGCGTTGTTCGAAAACTTGATATTGAGTAAAAATATACAAAATTCCGAAAATATCGTAAAAAAACTGAACGACGAATTCGGAAACGTAAGAAGCGGAAAATAACGGAGAAAAATGCCTGAAAATATCGAAAACGAATCCAGACAGACAATAACGGGAACGGTTGAAGAAATAGTGTTTCAGAACCCCGATAACGGATACGTCATATGCGTTATCGAATCAAACGGGGATTTTGCGACCGTAACGGGAACGATTCCCGGAATAAGCGAGGGAGAAATGATAAAAGCCGTAGGAAAGTGGGTAAACCACCCGACCTACGGCAGACAGTTCTGCGTCGAGGAGTATAGCAGGGACTTTCCCGAAATGACTCCGGCGATTCTCGCGTACCTTTCCTCCGGCGCGGTAAGGGGAATAGGCCCCGTCACCGCAAAGAGAATTGTCGATATGTACGGCGACAATACCTTAAACGTAATAGACGAACACCCCGAATGGCTCTCAGATATAAAGGGCATAACCCCGAAAAAAGCCGCGGAAATCGCGCAGAGCTTCAAAAACCAGTTCGGAATGAGACAGGTTATGCTTTATTTTCAGGGACTGCTCTCCCCGAAACTCGCTTTGAAAGTGTATAAACGCTGGGGCAGCGTCGCAATAGACGTGCTCAGAAGCAATCCGTACCTGCTTTGCGACGAAATCGACGGCGTAAGCTTTGAACGCGCCGACTCGATAGCAAAAGGCATGGGATTTGATAACGACGACGAGGAACGGATTATGGCGGGTATAAAATACCTGCTTTACCTTGAACTAAACAGAAGCGGCAACTGCTACCTGCCGCTTGACGTGCTCGTAAAGAGAACGTCGGAAATGCTCGGAACCGACGGCGAACTCGTAAAGGAATGCGTGGTAACACTGTCCCATAGAACCGAGATAATCGCGGTAAAATACGGAAATATTACGGCGGTTTACCTCGAAAATATTTACAGATCGGAAAGGTATTGCGCAGAAAAACTGAAAATCCTCTGCGATACAAAGATAAATATACCGCTTTCGGATGCCGAAAAGGAAATAGAAAAGTCGGAAAAGAAAAACGGAATAAAACTTCAGGGACTGCAGATCGACGCGGTAAAATCGGCGGTAGAAGAAGGCGTGATGATAGTAACAGGCTGCCCCGGAACGGGAAAGACCACAGTTATTCAGACGATAATCGATATGTTCGGAAGACTTGAAATCACCGTCTGCCTCGCAGCGCCAACAGGCAGGGCCGCAAAACGAATGACCGAATCGTCGGGCTTTCCCGCAAAGACCATACATAGACTTCTTGAGAGCGAATATACTTCGGACGACAGAATAGAATTCCAGAGAAACGAGGATAATCCGCTCGACTACGGCGCCGTAATCGTCGACGAGGCGTCGATGATAGATGTTTTTCTGTTTACGGCGCTGCTGAAAGCGCTTAAACCCGGCACAAGACTCATTTTGATAGGAGACGTCGACCAGCTCCCGCCCGTCGGCGCGGGCGACGTGTTCGGAGACCTCATAAAGAGCGGAAGCTTCACGACCGTGCGGTTAAAAGAGATATTCCGCCAGAGTAAGGACAGCCTTATAATTTCGAGCGCACATATGATAAACGAGGGCGGAATGCCGCCGATAGACAATAAGGGAAACGACTTCTTCTTTATGCCGAGAAAGAGCGGAAAAGAGCTTCAGGAACTCGTAAATGAACTTTGTAAGGAAAGGCTTCCCAAGGCGTACGGATACGACTCGCTTTCGGATATACAGGTGGTCTGCCCGTCGAGAAAGGGAGACGCCGGCACGAATGCGCTCAATGCCGCAATGAGAGAGCTTTTCAACCCAAAAGCGTTCGGTAAGAACGAGTACGTAACAAATAACGGCACGTTCCGCGAGGGCGATAAAATAATGCAGATCCGCAATAACTACGATACCGAGTGGGAAACGTCCGACGGAAGAAGCGGAAACGGCGTTTTCAACGGCGATATCGGGTTTATCGAGAGGATTGATACCGAGAACGAAACCGTCGAGTATATTTTCGACGACGGGAGGTGCGCAACCTGCGATATAAGCTCGTTTGAGGATATCGAGCACGCATATGCGATAACCGTGCATAAGAGCCAGGGAAGCGAGTATAAAGCCGTAATAATCCCGCTTTTCGACTGCCCGAGAGGGCTCATGACGCGGAATATGATTTATACCGCGGTAACAAGGGCGCAAAATCTCGTGATTATAGTCGGAAAAGCCGAAATTCTCGCGGAAATGATTAAAAATAACGTGAGAATGAATAAATATACCGGACTTTCCAATATGCTGAAAAGCGAAGGCGCTTCCGGACAAGGCAAAGGATAAAAGAAAAAGTTAAGAATTAAGAAAAAAGCCGATTTTCATGCGAAAATCGGCTTATTTTTTGCGATTACAGGGGCAGAATGCCGAAAAAGTGTAATAAAAACACGAGAAAAGAGGCCGAAAAAAATCCGTAAAAAAACAGTAAAAAATCATGCTTTTTAGAGCGTTTTTTGATAAAAAAAGTGCATTTTTCGGTATTGTTTTTTTGTCGTTTTTTGGGGCTGAAATTACCCGACGTGGAAATGCCCGATTTGAGAATCGACTTCGCTTCGTCGAGATATTCCTCCTCGCTTTTCGGGGTTTCACGGGGTCGGACGATGAAAAACGCCTCCTCGAAAAACCCGTTGTCGGCGTCTTTGACCACCACGACCCTTTTCGCACACCCTTTAATCATAAAAATCCCTCCGTTTTGCTTTTATTTTTACTTATTTTTGGCAAAAAATGCGAAAAATA
>JAGDBE010000166.1 GCA_017959195.1 Clostridia bacterium
AAGAACATATTAAAACTCTTACAGAGCAATATGCCTCTTTTTCCCTTGCCGACTGTCCCGACCTTGCGCCGATTCTTATGGTGGTTGCGGCTCTGAACCACGGCGCGCACTTTACCGACACGTCGCGTCTTAAATTAAAGGAAAGCGACAGAGGAAACGCCATGGCGGAAGAACTTAAGAAGTGCGGTATAAACATTACCGTAAACGAAAACGACATTATCGTGCCGAAATCAAGCGTTTTCTCCCCCGTCGAAGAATTTTCATCCCACAACGACCACAGAATTGCAATGTCGCTTGCAGTACTTGCAACAGTAACGGGCGGTATAATTAACGGCGCTGAATGCGTAAAAAAAAGCATGCCTGAATTCTGGCAGCTTCTTAAATCCTTGAATATTGACTTTGAAATCACAGCATAAACACTAATCGGAGGACAAAATGGCATTAAAATTAAAAGAACTTGACAAAAACGCCGACATCCTTATAGTCGGACTCGGTCTTATAGGCGGAAGCTATGCAAAAGCGCTTACCAAACAGGGTTACAAGGTAAGGGCGATAACGAGAAAGCAATCCGATATTGATTACGCGATAGAAAACGGATTTTTATATTCCGGACAGACCGAAGTTACAAAAGAAGCAATAGAAAAAGCGGATTTGATCGTTTTGGCGCTTTATCCGCATATTCTTCTTGAATGGATTAAGGATTATTCGAAATATTTTTCCTCCGGCACGCTGATAACCGACGTTACGGGTATTAAAGGAAGCGTCGTTGAAAAAGTTCAGGCGATTATTCCCGAAAACACCGAATTTATTGCTGCCCACCCCATGGCGGGACGCGAATCGAGCGGTGTGGAATACAGCGACGACAGCGTGTTCCAAAAGGCAAACTATATAATCGTTCCAACTGAAAAAAATACTGCCGAAGCGATAAAAATATGCGAACAACTCGGCGAAAAGCTCGGATTTTACAGAATAAGCTCTCTTGACATAGAAACCCATGACAGAATGATTGCGTTTCTGTCCCAGCTCACCCACTGCATCGCCGTTTCCCTTATGTGCACGAACAATATGCCCGGCCTTGAGGTTTATACCGGCGACTCGTTCAGAGACCTTACAAGAATTGCAAAAATCAATGAGGAAATGTGGACCGAACTGTTTTTGTGGAACAAAGAAGCATTATTGAGAGAGATGGACAGCTTCAACAAGGAGTTTTTACATTTAAGGCAGGCGCTTATAGATAACGACGCCGAGGAAATGAAGCGTATGATGCGCCTTTCCACCGAGAGAAGAACGAAGTTCGACAAGCCTACAAGCAAATCAGGTATTATTTACGAAAACGACGAGAGAAAGGACGGATAATATATTATGAATTTGAAATTTTACAGAAAACTGCCGATACCTCTGGAAATTAAAGAGCAGTACCCGGTAACCGAAAAAATGGCAAAAGAGAAAAAAAAGAGAGACAAGGAAATTCACGACGTATTTTTCGGTGAAAGCAATAAGTTTATACTTATTATCGGCCCCTGCTCGGCAGATAAAATGGAATCCGTCCTCGAATACGTGGGAAGGCTTAAAAAAATATCGGAAGAAGTTTCCGACAAGCTTATAATTATTCCGAGAATTTATACTAACAAGCCGCGCACCACAGGCGACGGATATAAGGGTATGCTTCATCAGCCCGACCCGAAAGGACATCCCGATATGCTCAAAGGTATTGTTGCGACGAGAGAACTGCATATGGCGGTGCTCAGGGATTACGGCATGTCAGGCGCAGACGAAATGCTCTACCCCGACAACCACAGATATCTTTCCGACCTGCTTTCGTATGCGGCAGTCGGCGCAAGAAGCGTTGAAAACCAGCAGCACAGACTTACCGCAAGCGGTCTTGATATTCCCGTAGGGCTTAAAAATCCGACGGAAGGCGACCTTAACGTAATGATGAACGCGATTATCGCGGCTCAGCATCCTCACACCTTCATTTACAGAGGCTGGGAAGTTGAAAGCACCGGAAATCTGCTCGCTCACGCGATTATGAGAGGTTATCAGACGGTTGACGGAAGAACCATTCCCAACTACCACTACGAAGACCTGCTTTCGGTATATGAATTATACAAAAAGTTCGGACTCCAGAATCCGTCCGTAGTAGTCGATACTAACCATGCAAATTCGGGCAAAAAATACCTCGAACAGCCGAGAATTGCGTCTGACGTAATTCATTCCATGAGACAGAACAATTCCATCAGAAAACTGTGCAAGGGCCTTATGATCGAAAGCTACCTCGTTGACGGCGCCCAGAAAGTGGACGGCGGCACGTTCGGTCAGTCAATCACAGACCCCTGCATCGGTTGGGATAAAACCGCAAAATTGATTTACGATATCGCAGATAAACTGTAATATTTAAGACAATTCGGTTTTACCCGTATAAAGTTCGTAGTATCTTCCCTTTTGTTCGAGTAAATCGGCGTGGTCTCCGCGCTCAATAATTTCACCGTGTTCAAGAACCATGATTGCATTCGCGTTTCTGACTGTAGAAAGTCTGTGCGCGATTACAAA
>JAGDBE010000167.1 GCA_017959195.1 Clostridia bacterium
ACGTCTATATCTTCAAACGAGCCGCTCATGGAATCTTTGCCGCCGATGGCGGCGATTTCAAGGTCCATCTGCGCCTTATACGCGCCGAGCAGTGCGGACAGCGGTTTGCCCCAGCGTCTTTCGTCTTTGCCGAGTTTTTCAAAATACTCCTGGAACGTGAGGTATACGTCCTCGAATTTTGCACCCGTCGCGACAAGCTTGCTTACCGATTCGACCACGGCAAGATACGCGCCGTGATACGGGCTTTTTTCCGAAATGAACGGGTTATATCCGAACGACATGAGAGTGCAGGTATCGGTATGTTTCTTTTCGCACGAAACCTTCTGCACCATCGCCTGAACGGGCGTAAGCTGATACTTTCCGCCGAAGGGCATAAGCACTGTTCCCGCGCCTATCGTCGAGTCGAAGCGTTCGGAAAGTCCGCGTTTCGAGCAGGTATTGAGGTCGGATGCCGTCTTTATCATATTTTCGGAAAAACCGCCTTCGATTTTCTTTTCAAAATCTTGTGGCTTTTCGGAAATTACCGAAATATGCTTTTTTGCGCCGTTGGAATTTAAAAATTCGCGGCTTATATCGACGATTTTCTTTCCGTTCCAATTCATCGTCAGGCGTTTTTCTTCTTTTACGGTTGCAACCGCCGTTGCCTGAAGGTTTTCCGTTTCGGCAAGCTCTAAAAATCTCTTTACGTCCTTTGCCTCGACTACGACCGCCATTCTCTCCTGGCTTTCGCTTATGGCAAGCTCGGTGCCGTCGAGTCCCTCATACTTTTTGGGTACGGCGTTAAGGTCGATTTCAAGTCCGTCGGCAAGCTCGCCTATCGCTACCGACACGCCGCCGGCTCCGAAATCGTTGCACCTCTTTATCATGAGGCACGCCTCTTTGTTTCTGAAAAGTCTCTGAAGTTTTCTCTCCTCGGGCGCGTTGCCTTTCTGCACTTCCGCGCCGCAGGTATCAATGGATTCGACGGTATGCGATTTTGACGAGCCCGTGGCTCCTCCGCAGCCGTCTCTGCCCGTCTTGCCGCCGAGAAGTATTACGACGTCTCCCGGAGCGGGAGTTTCTCTTCTTACGTTTTCGGAAGGCGCCGCCGCGATTACCGCGCCTATTTCCATGCGCTTTGCTTCATAGCCGGGGTGGTATATTTCATCAACTATGCCCGTCGCAAGTCCTATCTGGTTTCCGTATGACGAATATCCCGCCGCCGCGGTGGTTACTATCTTTCTCTGGGGAAGCTTGCCTTTTCTCGTCTTTTCGACGCTTACGAGCGGGTCTGACGCGCCCGTTACCCTCATTGCGCCGTAAACGTAAGAGCGTCCCGAAAGCGGGTCTCTTATCGCGCCGCCGATACAGGTTGCGGCGCCGCCGAAAGGCTCGATTTCGGTCGGGTGATTATGCGTTTCGTTGTTGAATAAAAGCAGAAAATCCTCGTCTTTGCCGTCTATATTTACCTTTATTTTGACGGTGCAGGCGTTTATCTCGTCGCTCTCGTCGAGGTTCCCCAGTTTTCCCTCTTTTTTGAGCGCCTTTGCGGCAACAGTTGCGATATCCATAAGGCAGACCGGCTTTTTTGAGCCGAGCTTTTCGCGAAGCGAGATATATTCGTCGTAGGTTTCCTGCAACAGCTTATCTTCAAACTTTACGTCTTCTATTACCGTAAGAAACGTCGTATGTCTGCAATGGTCCGACCAATAGGTATCTATCATGCGTATTTCGGTTATTGTCGGGTCCCTTTTTTCCTTTTCGAAATACTCCCTGCAAAAACTTATGTCGTCGATATCCATCGCGAGCTTATATTCGTTTATAAAGTCTTCAAGTCCCGCTCTGTCAAGCTTTGTAAAGCCGTCAAGGGTTTTTACTTCCGTCGGGATATCGTATTTTACTTCGAGGGTTTCGGGCTTTTCAAACGACGCCTCTCTCGATTCGACGGGGTTTATGACGTACTTTTTGATTTTTTCGACGTCTTCTTTTGTAATATCGCCGTAA
This sequence comes from Clostridia bacterium, assembly GCA_017959195.1. Taxonomy (GTDB): domain Bacteria; phylum Bacillota; class Clostridia; order Oscillospirales; family CAG-382; genus UMGS882. The sequence goes on from JAGDBE010000167.1 coordinate 1,984, forward strand.
AGCGCGTATATTTTCGCGGTCCTTATTATCGGCCTTATGCCTTTTGATATAATCTGTATGCACTGGGACGCGCTGTCGGCTCTCTGGTCGAACTGTCCGGGCAAAAATTCCGCTGCAAAGCAGACTGCACCGGATGTTTCGAGCTCATCCGACGCTATATCGAGCTGCGGCTCCGAAAAAACGGTCTTTTTGGCATATTCAAACAGTTCTTCCGATATGTTTTCGGCGTCGTATCTGTTTATTATCCGAAGATCTTTCAGATTCTTTATTCCGAGAAAAGAGACGAGCTCGGAAAACAGCGATTTCGCTTCGACGGCGTGTTCCCTTTTCTTTTCGACAAAAACTCTGTATATCAAATTAAAGCCCCCTTATTTTTTCGCTTCCAGCGCTCTTTTGCCGATATCCTTTCTGTAAAAGGCGTTTGCAAAGTGAATTTTTTCCGCCGCCTTATACGACGCGTTTATTGCGTCTTTGAGCGTTTTTTCAACCGAAGTTACGCCCAGGACTCTTCCGCCGTTTGTATAGAGTTTTCCGTCCTTTTCCTTTGCGCCGGCGACGTACACGCGGTTTAAAAGATTTTCGGGAATATCTATCTCAAAACCTTTTTCGTAACTTTGCGGATAGCCGTCCGACGCCATTATCACGCAGCAGGCGCTTCCGTCTTTTATCTTGACGGGCACGTCTTTGAGTCTTTCTTCGGTTACGGCTCTCATTATTTCAAACAAATCACCGTCTAAAAGCGGCAGCACGACCTGCGTTTCGGGGTCGCCGAAGCGGCAGTTGTACTCTATAACTTTCGGTCCGCTTTCCGTCAGCATGAGTCCGAAATAAAGACAGCCCTTGAATGTGCGTCCCTCTTTTTTCATGGCTTCTATCGTCGGGATGAATATTTCATCCATGCACCTTTGTGCGATTTCCTCTGTATAGTACGGATTCGGCGCTATGGTTCCCATGCCGCCGGTATTGAGTCCCGTATCGCCGTCGTGCGCTCTTTTATGGTCCATCGACGAAACCATGGGTTTTACTACGTTTCCGTCGGTAAACGCGAGAACGGATACCTCGGGGCCGGTCAAAAATTCTTCAATAACGACGCGTTCGCCGTTTTTGCCGAACTTTTTGTTCTGCATCATTTCGTAAACGGCATTTTTTGCGTCGGGCAGCGTTTCCGCGATTACGACTCCCTTTCCGAGCGCAAGTCCGTCCGCCTTGATGACGGTGGGAAGCGGCGCTTTTTCGAGATATTCAAGCGCTTTACCTGCGTCGTCAAACGTCTCGTATTCTGCCGTCGGAATTCCGTATTTTTTCATGAGATTTTTGGAAAAAATCTTGCTTCCCTCGATTATCGCCGCTTTTGCATTTGGTCCGAAGCACGGGATTCCCGCTTCGGTTAAAACGTCCACGCAGCCGCCGACGAGCGGGTCGTCGGGCGCGACTACGGCGTAACCGATATTATTTTCAAGCGCAAACGCCTTGATTTTTTCAAAATCCATGACGTTTATGTCACAGCATATTGCGTCAAGCGCGATTCCGCCGTTTCCGGGAAGCGCGTATATTTTTCCTACGTCTTTGCTTTCTTTAAGTTTTTTGATTATGGCGTGTTCGCGTCCGCCGCCGCCTACGACCAAAACGTCCATTTTCATTACTCCGTTTTTATTTATTAATGGTGGAACAGGCGCATTCCCGTGAACGCCATTACCATACCGTATTTATTGCAGCATTCTATTACGAGGTCGTCTCTTATCGAGCCGCCGGGTTCCGCAACGTATTTAACGCCGCTTCTCTTTGCTCTTTCGATGTTGTCGTCGAACGGGAAGAACGCGTCGGAGCCGAGGGATACGCCGTCAATCGTCGAAAGGTATTCCTTCTTTTCGGCTTCTGTGAGCGGTTCGGGTCTTGTCGTGAAGTACTTCTGCCAGTTTCCTTCTGCGCAGACGTCTTCTTCGTTATTGTTTATATATCCGTCGATTACGTTATCTCTTTCGGGTCTGCCGAGAGCGTCAAGGAACGGGAGCGAGAGCACCTTATCGTGCTGGCGCAAAAACCAGGTGTCCGCTTTGGAGCCTGCAAGGCGTGTGCAGTGGATTCTCGACTGCTGTCCCGCGCCGACGCCGATTGCCTGTCCGTCGTATGCGAAGCATACGGAGTTGGACTGCGTATATTTAAGCGTTATAAGCGAGATGATGAGGTCTCTTGCCGCGGATTCGGGGAGATCTTTATTTGCCGTAACGATATTGGAAAGAAGTTCCTTATTAATCTTGAAGTTATTTCTTCCCTGTTCGAAAGTGATTCCGAACACTTCTTTATGTTCTTTTTCCTCGGGAACGTAGTTTTCGTCGATTTTTACGATATTGTACGCGCCTTTTCTCTTGGATTTGAGTATTTCAAGCGCCTCGGGCTCGTATCCGGGCGCAATTATGCCGTCGGAAACCTCTCTTTTGATGAGGCGCGCCGTTGCGACGTCGCACACGTCCGAAAGGGCAACCCAGTCGCCGAACGAGCACATGCGGTCGGTTCCCCTTGCTCTCGTGTAGGCGCATGCGAGAGGCGACGCGTCTATTCCGTCGCTTTCGTCAATAAAGCATGCCTTTTTGAGTTTATCGGAAAGCGGTATTCCCACCGCCGCCGACGTGGGGCTTACGTGCTTGAAAGACGTTACCGCCGGCAGTCCGAGCGCTTCTTTGAGCTCCTTTACGAGCTGCCAGGAGTTGAATGCGTCCAGAAAGTTTATATATCCCGGTCTTCCGTTAAGTATTTCTATCGGAAGGTCGGATCCGTTTCCCATATATATTTTTGACGGCTTCTGATTCGGATTGCATCCGTATTTGAGTTCAAATTCTTTCATTTCGCTTCTCCTCCGTTTTTATTTATTATTCTTATTTCCTCTTTGCCCGTCGCGATATCGGTATAGCTTACGAAAAGCGATATCTTATTGTCTTTGTCGAGCGCGTTCCAGAGTTTTCCGGTAAATTCGTCTATACCGTCGGGGATTTCAACTCTCTCGGGCTCGCCCACAAACGTCGGGATCGGGTTTCCGTCGCACACATACGTATGAATGAAGTGTCCGAGTCCCGCAAGCGACGGATACGAAAACGTATATCTGTTACAAGCGCTTCCCTTTGCGTCGGCGCTCTTCAAAATGCTCATCTCATAGGTGAAATCTCCGTTTTCAAACGTGATTTCGGCGCTTATTCTCGGCGTGAAGTTGGGTTCGTCGGGCTCAAATTCGCGCGATTTTAAAGATTCGTAGAAGTTTTTGCCCTCTTTTTCGCCCTCAAACACCGTATCGGTCTGATTTCCGTTGGTTACGATTATTTTATTGCCGATTTTTCTCAATGCCGCGTAAATAATCAGGCTGGGGTCCTTTACCTTTGATTCGTCGAACGGTTCGGTATATAAAACGCCGTCTTTGAGCGCGAAAACTCTGTTTCTGCTGTTTTCACTTCTGCCCATGATGAAGTATGCCGTCTCCGCTTTTTTTACGTCCCCGGTCTTTCCCGTAATTATGCCGCGTCCGACGTAGGAATTGCCTTTTATGAGTTCTTCGACATCGTAAATATTATAAATATCCATTTTTTACCTCATTTCTCCGTTTCAAGAATTTCTTTTGCAACTTTTTCGACGGACAGCGGAAGAATCTTCCACTCCGCCTGTTTCATTACCCTTTTCTGCAGTTTTTCGGGCGTATCGTTTTCACGGACGTTCACCGCTTTCTGCATTATTATCTCACCGCCGTCGGGAATTTCGTTCACGAAGTGCGTCGTCGCGCCCGTAACCTTTACTCCCTTTTTAAGCGCCTCTTCGTGCACCTTCAAGCCGTAGTATCCCTTGCCGCAGAACGACGGGATGAGTGCGGGATGCACGTTTATTATTCTGCGCTCGAATTTTTTGGTGAAATTTTCGCCGAGGATCGACATAAAACCTGCGAGAACGATAAGTTCTATGCCGTTTTCTTTGAGCACCTTTATCATCTCTTTTTCGGCGTTCTCTCTGCTTCCGAATTCGGTTTTCGTGATTACCGCCGTCTTAATTCTCGCCTTTTTTGCGCGCGTAAGTGCGTATGCTTCGGGGTTATTGGAGATGACAAGCGCGATTTTCGCGCTCTTTATTATTCCGCTTTTTTCGGCGTCTATGAGAGCCTGAAGGTTCGTGCCGCCGCCAGATACGAGTATTGCGGTTTTGATTTTACTTCTTTTCATCCTTTTTTCCCACTTTTCCGATAAGCGGCAAAAGCATTCCGCCGAAAGTATTTCCGACTACAACCGCCGCCATAAAATAAAGCACCTTCAAATCGAATATTCCCGACGCGCCGAAATAAAACATGTCGGCTATCGAGTGCTCAAAGCCCGCAAGTATGAACACCGGCACGCAGAAAAGTATTCCGACCACGGTATTCTTTTCTTTATAAATGCTCACCGCAAGATACATGAGTATTCCGCAGAAGAATGCGCGGATAAGCGTACTTACGATATTCTGCGTAAGTTTGTTCGCGCAAAGCGTGTTTGCGGCGTCTCCCATTGACGGAATCGCAAACCTGAGCAGCATTCCGAGAAGGAACGTCGCAAGAAGGTTGCCGACAAGGCAGATTACGAGGTTTTTTACATTTTTTGCGGTATGGTCTTCGACAAAATATCCTATTCTGCCGGTAAAGAGCGCGTATCCCTTATAGCATATACATAAAAGCGCAACCGAAAAGAATACGGCTCCCATATATCTGCTGTCGCACGCAAGAAACACCGCACCGCCGATTGTTATAAGCACTCCCGCGCTTATGCTTTCAAAAAAAGTCTTCATTATACTATTGAAATCCTTTCGTCAGATTTTATTATTTTTCCTATCGTATAAGCGTCCGTACCGTTATTTTTCAATATTTCAAGCGCCTTATTCTCGTCTTCCGCCGAAACGACAACACTCATTCCGACGCCCATATTGAAGGTATTGAACATATCCCTCTCTGAGACGTTTCCGCGCTTTGCGATGAGTTTAAAAATCGGAAGGACTTTTATTCTATCCTTTTCGATTTCAGCGCACAGCCCCTCGGGAATGCTTCTCGGGATATTTTCGTAAAAGCCGCCGCCCGTGATATGCGAAATACCCTTGACTTTTACCTTATCTATCAGTGAAAGCACGGGTTTTACGTATATTTTCGTGGGTGTGAGCAGCGTTTCTCCGAGCGTTTTTCCGCAAAGTTCGTCGTATTTTTCGTTCAGATCCGCGTTTTCAACGTCAAAAATCTTTCTTACGAGCGAAAAGCCGTTTGAATGCACTCCGCTTGACGGAAGCGCGATTATGACGTCGCCTTCCCTCATCTGCTTATTGTCGATTATCTTCTTTTTATCGGTCAAGCCCACGCAGAAGCCCGCAAGGTCGTATTCGTTTTCGGGGTAAAATCCCGGCATTTCGGCGGTCTCGCCGCCTATGAGCGCACTTCCCGCCTGAACGCAGCCCTCGCACACTCCGCTTACTATCTTTTCTATCTTTTCGGGGAAATTCTTTCCGCACGCGATATAGTCGAGGAAGAACAGCGGTTTTGCGCCGCAGCATATTACGTCGTTTACGCACATTGCCACGCAGTCGATTCCCACGGTATCGTGCTTATCGAGAAGAAACGCGATTTTGAGCTTTGTTCCGACGCCGTCTGTACCGCTTACCAAAATCGGCTCTTCAATTCCCGAAAGGTCGGGCGCAAACAGTCCGCCGAAGCCGCCCACGTCGGAGCAGACTCCTTCGTTCAGAGTTCTTGCTATATGCTTTTTCATGAGTTCCACCGCTTTATATCCCGCGGTGATATCCACTCCCGCCGACGCGTAAATATCGGATTTTGAATTTTCGATCATCTTAATCTTCCTTTCCGGTCCAGCAATAGGTGCAGATTTCGATTTATCAAGTCCTATCGCCTCTATAAGTCCGTCAAGAGTCTGATATTCGAGCGACGCGAGGTGGAGCCCTTCGCAAATCGCTTCTCTGAGTTTCTTTCCCCTCTCTGTCGCGGGGTTGCTGTATTCGTCGAGGTAGTCAAGTCCCTTTTCGCCCTCGAGTTTCAAAATCGTTGCCCTCGTTATGAGTTCGTTATCGCTCGTCGCTCTGGAAAAGTTCAGAAACTTACATCCGTACATTATCGGCGGGCAGGCGGAGCGCATATGCACCTTTTTTGCGCCGCTTTCGTACAGAAATTCGACTGTTTCACGAAGCTGCGTGCCTCTTACTATCGAGTCGTCGACGAAAAGCAGTTCCTTATCCTTTATGAGTTCGTCGACGGGGATTTGCTTCATCTTCGCAATTCTGTTGCGTTCCTTCTGGTTTGCCGGCATAAAGCTTCTCGGCCAGGTGGGAGTATATTTTATGAACGGTCGTGCAAACGAAAGCTTGCTTTCGTTTGCGTATCCTATCGCGTGCGGAGTTCCCGAATCGGGCACGCCCGCGATATAGTCGGCGTCCGGAAGGCAGCCGTTTTCTTTATCGTTTCTCGCCATAATATGTCCGTTGCGGTATCTCATCATCTCGACGTTTACGCCCTCGTAAGTTGAGGTCGGGAATCCGTAATACGACCACAAAAACGAGCAAACCCTCATTTTTTTCATGCCGGGAGCGAGCACTTTATAGTTTTCCGCGTCCATTTCGACTATCTCGCCTGGTTTAAGTTCATACGCGTTCTTATATCCGAGTTTCTGGTATGCAAAATGCTCGAACGACACGCACATTCCCTTTTTGCTCTTGCCTATATGCACCGGCAGTCTGCCGTAAAGGTCTCTTGACGCGATTATCGTATTGTTCTCGGTGAGAATCAAGATAAGCGCCGTGCCTTTTATTATTTTCTGCGCGTATCTTATGCCTTCCGCAAAAGTCTTTTTGCGGTTAATGAGCGCCGCAAGCAGTTCGGTGGAGTTCACTCCGCCGCGGGTCATCGCGTTCAGCTGTCCCCCGTTTTCGTTTATATGGTTTTCTATGAGTTCATCCGCGTTATTTATAACTCCCACCGTGCAGATTGCGTATCTGCCGAGTTTTGAACGTATGAGAAGCGGCTGCGGGTCGCTGTCGTTTATGCATCCTATCGCCGCACTTCCCGTCATCTGCTCGAGTATGCCCTCGAATTTGATGCGGAAAGGCGAGTTTCCTATATTATGTATCTTTCTCTGCAGTCCGATACTGCTTTCAAACGCCGCCATTCCCGCGCTTTTCGTTCCGAGATGCGAATGGTAGTCGGTTCCGAAAAACACGTCTGACAAAACGTCCGTTTTGCCTACAACTCCAAAAAATCCACCCATTTTTATTCTCCCTTATTTTTCTGCAAAGAAAAGTTTTGAAAGCGTCATGGGGTCTATGTATTTGCCGTCTTTATAAACTCGCATATTGCCGGACGCTATTTCGTCTATGAGCATTACTTCACCGTTTGCATCATATCCGAACTCAAACTTGATATCGTAAAGGTCGAGTCCTTTTTCTTTAAGGTCGTCGGCAACAATTTTGGTTATCTTTTTGGTCATTTCCTTTATGTCGTCGTACTGTTTTTCGCTCATTACGCCGAGAAGCACGAGTCCGTCCTTTGTTACGAGCGGGTCGCCCTTTTCATCGTTCTTGAAGGTCATCTCAACGTATGCGTCGAGGTCTTCGCCTTCGCTTACGTAGTCGCTGTACCGTCTGAAAAAGCTTCCTACGGCTTTATAGCGGCAGATTACTTCAAGTCCCTTGCCGAAAACCTTTGCGGGAAGAACTTCCATGGTCGTATCCGAAAGATTTGCGCTTACAAAATGCGTCTTTATGCCCGCCGCGTTGATTTTTTCAAAGAAATATACCGACATTCTGAGATTTACGTCGCCGACGCCTTCAATGGTAAGGCCTATCGAGTTTTCGCCCGGGTCGAACACTCCGTCCTTGCCCGTGCAGTCGTCCTTGAATTTAAGCAGATAGTTGCCGTTGTCAAGCGCAAATACGTTTTTTGTTTTTCCGGTGTAAACGAGTTTCATAAAAAGTTTCCTCCCCAAAATTATTTATTTAAATTTTTATCTTTTTCAAGCACTTTTTCTCTGTCTTTTGCGCGTTTTTCCTTCAATTTATCTTTTAGTCCCTCGTCGGACAGCGCAAGTATTTCTATCGCAAGCAGCGCGGCGTTTGTGCCTCCGTTTATCGCAACGCCCGCGACCGGTATTCCCGACGGCATCTGAATTGTCGACAAAAGCGCGTCGATTCCGTCAAGGGAAGCCGATTTACACGGAATTCCTAGGACCGGAAGCGTAGTATTTGCGGCGATAACTCCCGCAAGGTGCGCCGCCATGCCTGCCGCGGCTATTATCACGCCGAAACCGTTTTTTTCGGCGGAAAGTGCAAATTCCGTCGTCTCTTTGGGTGTTCTGTGCGCCGAATACACGTGCATTTCGTATCCGACTCCGAAATCTTTAAGAGTTTCAGCCGTTTTTTCGACTATCGGAAGGTCGCTGTCGCTTCCCATGATTATCGCAACTTTTTTCATATCGTTTTCCCCTTTTCAAAAAATAAAAAAAGCATAACAGAGCCGTAAAACTGCTCTGTTATGCCCAGACGGTCGGCATTAAAGAATCTCTTTTATCTTTGCTCCCCAGCAGTGCTCTGCATTTATCCGTCAGTAACAAAGATCTTAATTTATTTTAGCATTATTCCGCAAAAATGTCAATAAATTTACGTCTGTTTTTACATTTTTTCCTATTTGTTTATATATCGTTTTATTTTTCGCTTTTATTTGCATATTTCTCACAAAAAAACAAGCCCGAGCTGAGCTCGGGCTTGTTTAAAGCTTGTTATTATTTGGCGTCGTTTGCTTCAACGTCGAGGAATTCGAACGGTTCGTCGTTGTTAACGATAATGATTATGTTATCAACTACGGGATATTCATCCTTCGACTTCTTTTCGTGCGTTACGAATACCTTTACGTACTTGTTGTGTTCAAGCGAGTACGGTTCGTCATCGTTTTCGAGATACTTATCGTTGAATGCGAGCAGTGCGTCTTCAGCTTCTGCAAGTGCTTCTACCGACGATGCTGCTATCGTTGCCGAGGAGATGTCTTCCTTATCGGCGAACGTGATAACTGCCACGTGTGCGTCTTTTGCGATTTCCAATACGTCGTATACGTATCCTTCATAGTAGTAGTAAGCCGTATCGGCATCGTTTACGATTGCGATTTCGAGAAGCGTTTCTTCTGCATCGTTAACCACTTCTTTTACAAACGCCATATTCTTATTCGTTACGGGCGAGATTACGTTTACGTTGTCAACGTCGATCTTCTTGTCGTCGATTTCGCCGCTTGCCGAAACTTTAACTACTGCTCCGTCGGGTACGGGCTTCGTAAGCGATTTAGCGTCTTTCGTAGTCTTGGTTCCGGGTAAGCCTTCAATTACGGTGCCTGTTGCGAGGTCGAATACGTCGTATGCGAATGCGTATTTTTCTTCGCCGAGCATCTTGGGTTCGCTTGCCTTGATTACAACGTACGAGGATGCAACTGCCTTATCGCCTGCGAATACTACGTGGTCGCCTTCAACTTCGGCATACAGGAATACGAGTCTTGCCTGCGTCTTGCTGTCGCCGATGTTTTCATAAACGTACTGAACGTTTCCGAGTACCGAATCAATCGTGCCCGGGAAGTCGGCGCCGGAATAGGTTTCGAGCTTCGAGGTCATTTCGCCGTCCGTATCTTCGTATACGCATCTGAACATGAACTGCGTCTTATCGTCGATTATTACGTCGTTGAACCACTGAGACGTCTGCGACGAGGTACCGTCGGTACCGAACATCGAGTATCTGTCGTCTTCGCTGTCAACCAAAGCATACTTCTTGCCTGTGCGTTTCTTGAATATTACCTTCTGGTCGTTGCCCTTTACGCCGAGGTCGTATGCTGCCTGGTACGTTCTTGTGGTATCAAAGAACGTTTCGGGAAGCAGGTAGCTGATGTGCTTTATCTTTCCGTTCTTTGCATATTCGTGGAACATGCTCTTCAGGATGTACTTATCGTCGTCGTCGTATTCGTATTTACACGGTTTGCCGTAGTAAGCGTAATACGTCTTTCCGTTTTCTGTATCAAGTTTCACGACGTGAGTGGATTCATTTGGTTCAATTACGTTAAACTCACCAAGATTTCCAAGGATTTTGTTATAAAAATCAAACGCATCATCAACCCCATCAAATGTCCTAGTGTTTAGCTGACCATTCTTCGTAAG
>JAGDBE010000168.1 GCA_017959195.1 Clostridia bacterium
ACGGCGGTAAAGATTGAGTCTTTACCGCCGTTGTCTTTTTTATTTTTATCAGTCGTTGAAATCGACGCCGCTCTTGCAGAGGTAGTAGGGATTTACGAACACACCGTTTACCGATGCCGCAAAGTGCACCATCGGCGCTTTAATGAACGCCACTCCGTCGTGGCGGCACGCAAATCCCGTGCTGCCCGCTTTTCCGACTATTGCGCCCAATGATACGGTGTCGCCCACGGCAACCGATATGCTGTCGAGGTTGCAGTAGATTGTGAATATCGAACATCCGTGGTCGATGATTACCGTGTTTCCGGCAAATTCAAGTTCCGACGCGAATACTACCTTGCCGTTGTTTGCGGCAGGCACGTCCGCACCCGATGCAAGCGAGATGTCAAGGCCTTCGTTCATATATTCGAACGTTTCGAGTCCCTGAACCTTTCTCTGCGTTCCGAAGCCCGCAAAGCCCGTTTCAATGCTGCCCTTGCCGTCGGGATATACGAATTTTCCGTCCCAAAGCGGTCTGCTTTCGCTTGTCTCCGTCGCCTTTGCGACGATATCTTCAAATTCCTTATAGGCTGCAGCCGTCGCAGCTTCGGAAAGCGCAACGTCGCTCACAAGACCTTCCTGACTTGCCGTTGCGGGCGCTCTGCCGTCGCGTACCGAAAGTTTTACGGTCTGCGACGAGCCGTCTTCAAGCGAGAGTTTTAAGTTGTAAGTCGCCGACGCCTTGTTTGTATATTTTGCGGGAACGAACGCGAAGGAATAGCCGCCCGAAGCGGAGCGGTAGACGTTCAGCTCTGCCGGAACGGAGTAATCGCATTCCGCAAACAGTTTGTCGCCGTCGTTGAAGTTCTGCATTTTGAGTATCGTAAAGTCGCCCTTGCTTACTACGCCCTTGTAAATGAGGGAATATGTCGGCGCAACGTCGTAGAGGACCGTCGTCTTGTAGTTTATGGTGCCGAAGCACTCGGCGCCTTCCTCCTCGTTCCAGGTAGCCGTGATGACCGCGTCATAATATACGTCGTCGGGGGACATGGTGGACGCGTTGATGAGGTTTTCAAAAGCGCCCGAATGTTTCTTTTCACCGCCGTGAACGAGCGTTACCGTAACGGTGTCGGGCTGTTTTTCGGACGAGAACGAAAGTGAACCGATGTCCGAAAGGCTGATGATGAACGGGTCGCTTTCTGAAGAGCCCTGAATATCCGCTTCATATACGCTGCCGTCAGCCGCAACGTAGCTCCACGTTCCGTCGGAAGCGTACGCGGTGTACGTCTTTCCGCTGCCCCTGGTCTGCGTTACCGTCGGTATTACGGAAAGCGTGTTTATGCTCGAATATTCCGTTCTTTTGAGAAGTTCGAGCGCGTCTTTTGAATCAATGAGATAATATTTGCCCGCCTCGTCGGTGAAGATACAGCCGTCGGAAACGTTTGCTATGTAAAAATTATATTTTTTCGTAATGTCGTCGGTCTCGTTTACTGTTACTGTAAACGGAACTTCATTCGATAAATCCTTGAAATCCGCGTCGATAAGGCGCGCGTTTTCAATGGCGTTTGTGTAAACCGAAAAATCCTCTTCATCGGTAAACGAAAAGTCCGCGTTTTCGGATGAAGGCAGAGAAACGGCAATTTCGTTTATCCTGTGAAGAATGACCGACGTGTTGTCTGTGCGCGCGCTTATAATGCACGCAATAACCGTCGGAAGAATGACGACAAGCGCGATTATAAAAATCACGAATTTGTTCTTTTTGCTGAAAACAGTGCTGTTCATAAGACCTGTCCTTTCGAAAACGAAAATGAATTGCCGTTACATATATATTATATAATTGTTTGTACGTTTCGTCAAGGCAAAAAAATCAATATTGAAATAAAAATAAAGGAAAATAAGGTAAAATAAGGAAAAACGGAAAAAAACGGAAAAAACGCTAAGAAATGAATTCGTCAATGTCCTCAAACGCGAGATTGTCGTTCAATGCAAGGTTTATCGCATACCCTATAAGCTTCGACGTGTCCTTTATTATGCGGTCGGTTTCTTTCGGCGTTACGAAAAAGTCGCAGGCCCCCGACGACAGCGCCGAAAAAAGCTTTTCGAGAACGGGAAAATCGTCCTTTTTCCTCGTCATTCCCGATTTTTCGGCGGTCTCTTTCAATATGTCGTACGCAAGCGTCGACGCGTCGACGACCGTCGGAACGCCTATACTTATGACGGGAACGCCGAGCGTGCGCATGCTTATTTCCTTTCGCGCGTTGTTTATTCCCGAGCCCGGCGAAATGCCCGTGTTTGAAATCTGCACCGTACAGGCAAGGCGGGACAGCCGCATGGAAGAAAGCGAGTCCACCGCTATTACGAAATCGGGTTTTGTAAGCTCCACCGCGCCTTTTATTATTTCAGCCGCCTCGATTCCGGTGTTGCCCGACACTCCCGGGCATACGCATAAGGTTTCCCGCATGCCGAACTCGTCGAAAAGAGAGGGGTTCGACGACTTGATGTGCCGTGTTACGATAAAGTTTTCGGCGGTTATGGGACCCGTCGCGTCGGCGGTAATCGACTTGTTTCCGAGAGCCGCGAGCAGACAGGACTTGTCTTTTGGAGGAATGAAAGCGCGAAGGTACTCCGATATGACGAAAGCGGCGCGCTTGAATGTTTCCCTGTCAGACAGCCAGATTTTGCCGATATCGACTGTAAAATATCTGCCGACAGGCTTTCCCGACGCCTTTTCGCCGTTTTCGTCAATTACTTCGAGTACGTGGCAGGAAAATCCGTTTTTGTTTTCGTCGCGCGAGATAAGTCCTTTGATTTGCTTTCCCTTTTTTTCGGAGACAATTTCGCAGACCTCGTCGGCAAGGTCGGTTCTCTTGTTGAAATCTGAAAAAGAATTCGTCATGTTAAAATCCTTTCGAAACGCCGCGCGCACGGCGCGGAAAATGCGGCAAAGCACCGTTTGCATAAAAATATTTACAAAAAATTGTAAAAAATTTGAATTTAGACTTGTATTTTTTTCAAAAGCGTGATAGAATACATAGGAATAATAATGAATCAGTGTATTTACACAGTACGGGGAGGTGAAGATTTTGCCAAACATTAAGTCCGCAAAAAAACGCGTAAAGGTTACGGCGGCAAAGACGCTGCAGAACCAGATGTTCAAGACAAGCTTCAAAACAACACTCAAGAAGTTTGAAAAAGCTGTCGAAAGCGGAGATAAATCCGCCGCAGAAGCATGCTATAAAGACGCAGTAAGTAAACTTGACAAGGCAGTTGCAAAGGGCGCTCTGCATATCAACGCAGCAGCAAGAAAGAAGAGTCAGTTTACAAAGAAGCTCAACGCAATGAAATAATTTTAAAAAAGCAGTTCAAATCCGCCGGTAACGGCGGATTTTTGCTTTATATATCACAAAACGTTGCCGAAACTTATCCCCTCGTCGAAGACGATATGTTTTATTACGTTCCGGAGCGACGCGAGAGACGACGCGTATTCGGCGTACTCCTCTCCGTAGAAAAACTGCCTTGCGCAAAGCAGGTTTTCGGAAAAAGCCGACGCCTTTTCGTGTTCCAGCACCGAAAAAACGTATTTTTCTTTGGATTCCCATTCGGAAGAGACGCCCGCAAGCAGTAAAAGAGCTTCCTTTTTCTGAACTTCCGAAAGATCTTCCGCCTCTTTTGCCGTTTGCGGAAGCTTTAAGAGCAGCGCGTCGATTTCCTTAAAAAAACCGTTTATGAAAAAGGCGTTGAAGATTATAAAAATAATGACCGCGGCAAGAAGCGATATTGCCGTAAAAAGAGATTTCATTTTTCCCCTCCGCCGTTTTTCCGTAAAGATAAAGCGTTTCCGTCTTTTTTTACGACGTAAACGTTTTTCGTATCGTCAATTCCCATGTAAAGCACGTCTTTTTCGCTTTCAAAACCGTTTTCGGAAAGGATTCCGTAAATGCCCTCTTTGCTTTCGCCCGCGCTCGAAAGCTCTTTTACGTTCAGCTTTCCGTCGGTGATGACCGAATGCTCAACTCCGCATTCTTGGACGGAAACGTCAAGGTCCTTTGCGCTCGGCGGCGAGGATGAGGTTTTCGGGATAACCGAAATATTGCCGTTCGGCTCCAAAAACGCGTATTCCACGTCGGAAAGAGAGGAAAGCCCCGAAAGGCGCATGGCGCTCGTGAGCTCGTCAAACGAAATTCTCGCGTTTTCCATCTGCTTTCTGTCGATTTTGCCTTTTCTTATAAGCGCAAGCGCGTTTCCCGTCGTGAAACGCTTGAAAAAGCGGGATTTGATGTTGACAAAAGAAAAAATAACTTCAAGGGACACCAGCGCAACGCACGGTATAACGCCGTACAAAAGCGGTATTGCGCTGTTAGACACCGGCTGGGTCGCATATTCGGAAATCATAAACGCGGTTACGAATTCCGTAAGCTCAAGCTGCCCTATCTGGCGCTTTCCCGTAATGCGCATTATTATGAGAACGAAGACGTACAGTATAACCGTCCTCAAAAAAACGTTTGCCATAATTTCCTCTTCAAAATAAACTTTATCATTATTTTTTCCCCGAACTTGTCAAATATTCATTTTTTCTGAGCGGGTCTGCCCGCATAATGCGCGGAAATTTCCAATATATTTATAGAAAAAGCATAAAAATGAAAAGGGAGAGGGAAATGATTTATTCAAAGACGGATTTTCCTCAAAAAGAAAAAGAAAATACCGCGTTTTCCTGCGATGAAAACTTGAAAGCGGCAGAAGAAGCGTATTACGGGGAAATTACGGAAAAAGAATTTCGCGCGCGTGAAAGCAGGTCAAAAATATTTTTGTTTCTTCTCGTCGTGCTTGCGTGCTTTCTCTCGTTTATTTTCGGCGTTTCTTTTCAAAAAAGCGGCCTTAATGACGCGCTGTATCTTATGAATACCGTGTCGTCGGGCAAAATACCGGCGGAGCTTCGCAAAAATAAGGCGCAGACCGTCGGAAAAACGTATAAAACCGTGTACGAAAAATATAAAAACGAAGAAAACGGAGAAAATGCCGGATTTTACGGCGGAAACGTAATCGAAAACGGGGATTTTCTTTATCTCGGAGAAAAGGAAAATACCGAAATCGAAGCGTCGGCAGACATAAATACCGCTTTGTCCGTTGACGGCGAACAACTCAAACCCGTAATCAGCAGAAATATTTCGTCTTACGGAGAGCTTTCGCTTTCAAACGAGACGAACTACCGCCCCGACCTTGAAAAGCTGTCGCAAGGCACGCCCGAAGCGTTCTGCGGCGTTGACCTTTCGCTTCCGACGGTGCTTGTGCTGCATACGCACGCGACGGAAAGCTACAACGAATCGGAATACGACGGATATTATTCCGAAAGTGTGCCGACAAGAAGCGAGGACACGAAAAAAAACGTCGTTTCCGTGGGAGAAACGCTGTGTAAAACGCTTGAGGACTTCGGAATATGCACACTCCACGACACGACGCTTTGCGACAAGGAGTCGTTCGTATATGCCTACAATAAATCGAAAGAGATTGCAAAAAACTACCTTGACGAGTACCCGTCGATAAAGATAATTATAGATCTGCACAGAGATTCGATAGTTGCTCCCGACGGCGCAAAGACAAAGCCGGTGTTCGATTACGCGGGCGAAAAAACCGCACAGCTCATGTTCGTCGTGGGCACCGACGACGCGGGCGCCGACCACGGAAATTGGGAAGAAAATCTCAGAACGGCGCTGTATATTCAGAAAAAGGCGGAAGAATACTGCCCCGGACTTTTCAGAAAGATAAATTTGAGAAAGGCAAGCTTCAACCAGCAACTCTCAGGCGGCTTTCTGCTGCTTGAATGCGGATCGTGCGCAAACACACGCGCGGAAGCGGAAAACGCGGTAAAAATTTTTGCGTGCGCGCTTGCGAGAATGATAAAGGAAGCGCAGTATTAATTATGCATAAAAGCAGGCGAAAAAAAGAAAAAATGCTTGTGTAAATAGGGGAAAAATACAAAAAGCCTTGACGAAAGCGGTCGTGTGATGTATAATAAACCTAAATTTTAATTAAATGCCAAATTTACCGGAAAGGATGAGAAAATTGAGCAGAATTTACAATTTTTCGGCGGGTCCGTCGATGCTTCCGCTTGAAGTGCTTGAAATTGCGGCGAAAGAGATGACCGACTACAAAGGGACCGGCATGTCCGTAATGGAAATGAGCCACCGATCTCCGGTATATGAAGGGATAATAAAAGAAACGGAAGAAAATTTCAGAAAGCTTATGAATATTCCCGAAAACTATAAGGTTCTGTTCTTACAGGGAGGCGCGTCGACGCAGTTTGCGGCGGTCCCGCTCAACCTTATGAAGACGGGAAAGGCCGATTACATCGTTTCGGGACAGTTTTCAAAAAAGGCGTTTAAGGACGCGCAGAAATACGGGGACGCAAAGTGCATCGCCTCGTCTGAGGACAGAACTTTCGCGTATATACCCGAAATTACACCCGATATGGTAAGACCGGATGCGGATTACGTTCATATATGCTATAACAACACCATTTACGGAACGAAATTCCCCGAAATTCCGAACGTCGGGGAAAGAGTGCTCGTCGCGGATATGTCGTCCTGCATAACGAGCGAGCCGGTCGACGTTTCGAAATTCGGCGTAATTTACGCGGGAGCGCAGAAAAACATGGCGCCCGCGGGACTTACCGTCGTAATCGTACGCGAAGACCTTTTGGGATACGCAAGGCCCGAAACTCCGACCATGCTCGACTATAAGATAATGGCTGACAACGGCTCTATGTACAACACGCCGCCGTGCTATACGATATACGTTGCGGGGCTCGTTTATAAATGGGCGCTCTCCCTTGGCGGACTTGAAAAAATGAAGGAAAGAAACGAAAAAAAAGCGGCTTTACTCTATGATTATCTTGACGGCTCATCGCTTTTCAAGGCGACCGCAGACAAAAAGTACCGCTCGATGATGAACGTATGCTTCGTTACGGGAGACGCGGAACTTGACAAGAAGTTCTGCAAAGAGGCCGAAGAAAACGGCATGGTAAACCTGAAAGGCCACAGAAGCGTCGGCGGAATGAGGGCGTCTATTTACAACGCGATGCCGTATGAGGGCGTTGAAAAGCTCGTTTCGTTCATGAAAAAATTCGAAGCAGAAAACAAATAAAGGAAAATGAAAAATGTATAATATAAAATTTTACAATAAAATAGCAAAAATTGCCGCCGATAAATTCGACAAGGAAAAATACAACGTCGGCGAAGCAGTCGAAAACCCCGACGCGATAATGGTGCGCTCGGCATCTTTGCACGAAATCGAACTTGGTGAAAACCTCCTTGCGATAGCAAGGGCGGGCGCGGGCGTAAACAACATCCCGATAGACAAATGCAGCGAAAAGGGCATCGTCGTTTTCAACACCCCCGGAGCCAACGCAAACGCCGTAAAGGAGCTTGCGATAGCTTCTCTTATTCTCTCGTCGAGAAAGATAGTAAAGGGCATCGAGTGGGCGCAGAGCCTCTCTTCGTGCGACGACGTGTCGGGAGCCGTTGAAAAAGGCAAAAGCGAATTTGCGGGCCCCGAAATTTACGGAAAAACGCTCGGTATAATAGGCCTCGGTGCGATAGGCGTACAGCTTGCGAACATTGCAACGCACCTCGGAATGACGGTTTACGGATACGACCCGTATATAACCGTGGATTCCGCATGGATGCTCACAAAATCCGTAATTCACGCGGGCACTCTTTCCGAAATATACGAAAAATGCGACTACATTTCCGTTCACGTGCCGTCAACGCCCGAAACGAGGGGCATGATAAACGAAGACGCGATTTCGCAGATGAAAGACGGAGTGAGAATATTAAATCTTGCAAGGGCTGATCTTGCCGACGCACAGGCGGTAAAAAAGGCGATTTCCGAGAAAAAGGTTGCCTGCTACGTTACCGATTTTCCGACGAAAGAGCTTCTCGGAGTTGACGGAATCATAACAATTCCGCATCTCGGAGCGTCCACCCCCGAATCCGAGGACAACTGCGCGGTTATGGCGGCAAAAGAACTCATAAGATTTATCGAGACGGGCTGCATAAAGAACAGCGTAAACTTCCCGGACGCCATTATTCCCGACACCGACAACGTAAGGGTGTGCGTGTTCCACAAAAACGTGCCGTCCATCGTTGCTCAGACCTCAAAGGTGCTGTCGGATATGAACATTAACATTGAAAACATGGTCAACCGTTCAAAAAAGGAAAACGCGTACATGCTCATCGAGGTAAACGGCGACATATCAAAGGACGCGGAAGACCGCATAAGGTCCATAGAAAACGTAATGAGAGTACGGGTTATAAGAAAATAAATCAAAAAAACGGCTTCATTCGAAGCCGTTTTTTTCTTTTCCCGCAAAAAGTGCGGAATATTATATATTTTATATATATTATACATTGACACAAATGAAAAAAAATATTATAATATCTATAATATTTTTAATTTTCGTATGAGGAAAAGAGGAAGACAATGTACCGAATAGTTTCCAAGCAATTTTTAAATCCCACAGTCGTTAAAATGGACGTCGAAGCTCCGTTTGTTGCAAAAAAGGCGCTTCCGGGGCAGTTTATAATATTGAGAGTCGACGAAAACGTCGAACGTATACCGCTCACCGTCGCAGACTACGACAGGGAAAAAGGAACGGTCTCGATTATCTTTCAGATAGTCGGCGCGACGACCGAAAAACTTTCCCGTCTTGAAGAGGGGGAATTTATATGCGATTTCGCGGGTCCTCTCGGAAGAGCGACCGAGACGGAAGGCCTTAACAAAGTGGCGGTTGTCGGCGGCGGCGTGGGATG
>JAGDBE010000017.1 GCA_017959195.1 Clostridia bacterium
ATACCGGTGAAATTCGACGCCGTAACGCAGAAATATAACGATTTGCAGAAAAGCCAGGGATTCAATATCGAAAAATATAAGAATAAGACCGTAAAGAGATATACTTTTTCCGTATCGGGACTCCCGGACAATATGTCGCTCCCGGAAGACGAGGTGCTTCTCACATTGCTCGTGTATAAGGACAAAATCATAGGCGGCGACCTCTATTTTACGGGAAAAGACGAAAGGGTTGCGCCGTTTTTGAAATAAAACTTGAAAAAAATCCGCCGATAGGATATACTGTAATTGAAAAAATATATAAGGCGGTGAAAATTTGAAAAACAAAAGACTTGTTTTAGCACTTGCCGCGGCATTGACACTCGTTTTCT
Source organism: Clostridia bacterium (assembly GCA_017959195.1). Classification (GTDB taxonomy): domain Bacteria; phylum Bacillota; class Clostridia; order Oscillospirales; family CAG-382; genus UMGS882. The sequence continues at coordinate 369 of JAGDBE010000017.1, forward strand.
GCCTTTGCTCGTGTAAGAACAAAAAAGATGAAGTAGTCGGCAAATGGATGTGCGATATGTACGGCTCGGCGCAGATAATTGAATTCACCTCCGACGGAAAATTCATAGATTATTCCACAGTGTCGGAAAATAAGTATAAAATAAAAGACGGTAAAATCGAAACCTACGTCGAAGGCGAAGAGGACAGCAAAGTTGCGGTAAGTTATTCGGTCGACGGAGATAAACTCTACTTCGGCGGGGCGGAATACGAGAGGGTTTACGTAAAATAAAAGGATAGGAAAACCGATATGAAAAAAGTAACCGCATATACCGACGGCTCTTGCCGCGGGAACCCCGGCAAAGGCGGCTGGGGAGCAATTTTAATATACGCAGGCAGGGAAAAGGAACTGTCGGGCGGCGAAAAGGAGACCACCAATAACAAAATGGAGCTCACCGCCGCCATAGAAGCGCTGAAAGCGCTTAAAGAGCCGTGCGAAGTCGAGCTGTATTCCGACTCCAAATATATGACCGAAGCCGTGAATAAGGGCTGGGTGTATTCCTGGAGAAATAACGGCTGGAGAAGGGCGGATAAAAAGCCGGCGCAGAATATCGAGCTCTGGGAGGAACTGCTGAAGCTAACCGAAATCCATAAAGTCGAATTCATATGGGTAAAAGGGCATAACGGAACGGAATATAACGAGAGATGCGATAAACTCGCGACGGCGTTTGCCGACAGTATAGAGTAAAAAATAATAATTTCAAAAATATCTTGACAAAAGAAAACTTCTTTGCTATAATACAATGTACATATAATTAAATGCGTTTGAGCGAAAAGAGTAACGCCGCCAAAGCATCAAGAGAGTCGCCGGCAGGTGAAAGGCGATTGTAATTAACGGCGCGAAGTACACTTCGCAAGCGGTGCATTAAAGGTGCAACGGGGGCGACCGTTATATCGCAGGAAGCAAAGAATTTGCTCACAGAGGTTGTTTTCGTGAGAAAGCAATAAAGCAGAGTGGTAACACGGTAATTCGTCCCTGCGTCATAAATTTCGGCGCAGGGAATTTTTATTGTTACAGAAATTACCGCAGAAAAAAGGGGATATAACGGGCAAGAATAATAATAAATAAAAATATTGCCCTTTATAGTAATAAAAAAAATAAAAACAAAATTTTCAGGAGGAAGAAAATGAAAAAGGTCGTTTCAATTTTACTCGCAGCTCTTATGGTTGCAGCAGTGTGCATGTCGCTTACGGCATGTGAAAGCAAAAAAGACACGTTTACGGTAGGCGTATGCCAGCTGGTTCCGCACGCAGCGCTTGACGCGGCAACGCAGGGATTCGAAGACGCGCTCAAAGAAAAATTCGGCGAAAAGGTAACCGTTGACGTACAGAACGCCGCAGGCGATTCCAACGTATGCTCGACGATAGTAAACAGCTTCGTATCGAAGAACGTTGATCTCATCATGGCAAACGCGACACCCGCACTTCAGGCAGCCGCAAGCGCAACAACAACAATTCCGGTTCTCGGCACCTCGATAACCGAATACGGCGTAGCGCTCAACCTCGAAAACTTCAACGGCGTTGTAGGAAGCAACATCTCCGGAACGAGCGACCTTGCTCCTCTTTCGGAACAGGCGCAGATGGTAATCGATTTGTTCCCCGAAGCAAAGAAAGTAGGACTTTTGTACTGCTCGGCAGAACCCAACTCGACGTACCAGGTAAACGTTGTTAAGGAAATACTTGAAGGCAAAGGCCTTACATGCACGGAATATAAATTCTCCGACTCCAACGACGTAGTACAGGTAACGGAAAAAGCAGCGGACGACTGCGACGTAGTATATATCCCGACGGATAATACCGCAGCATCCTGCGCAGAAACCATAAATAACGTGCTCCTTCCCAAGAAAGTTCCGGTAGTTGCGGGCGAAGAAGGCATCTGCAAGGCATGCGGCGCTGTAACGCTTTCGATAAGCTACTATGAACTCGGCAAGAAGACGGGCGAAATGGCAGTGCAGATTCTCACGGGAGAAAAGAAAGTATCCGAAATGGCGATAGAATACGATCCTAACCCCGTAAAGAAGTATAATAAAGATATTTGCGCAGAACTCGGAATCGAAGTTCCCGCAGATTATTCTCCCATAGAATAAAAAAGACCCCGCGGGAGAATCACACGGAGGAATTTGTTAATAAATGGGACTTCTGAATGCTATGCCGGGAGCCATAGCCCAGGGAATGATCTGGGGCATAATGGCGATAGGACTGTATATATCATATAAAATACTTGATTTCGCCGATCTTACGGTCGACGGTTCTATCTGCACGGGCGCGGCAGTGTGCGCCATGCTGGTAACGTCGGGTGTAAACGTCTGGGCGGCAATGGCGGTATCGCTTGTCGCGGGAATGGCGGCGGGCTTTGTAACGGGAATACTCCATACTCTTTTGGGTATTCCGCCGATTCTGTCGGGAATACTTACACAGCTCATGCTCTGGTCGGCGAACCTCAAAATAATGGGAAAAGCAAACCAGGCGCTCAACGCAAGACAGTTCAAGGTCGTTGTAACGCAGCTGAATAAGGGAAGCACAATACTTGCGCTCGTTTTGTTCTGCATAGTTATAATCGCGATACTGTACTGGTTCTTCGGAACGGAGCTCGGATGCGCGATACGCGCAACGGGAAATAACCTCAATATGAGCCGCGCGCAGGGAATAAATACAAAATTCAATATCGTGCTCGCGCTCACCGTCTCCAACGGAATAGTAGCGCTTGCGGGAGCATTGCTCGCACAGTATTCCGGAGCTGCCGATATCAATATGGGAAGAGGCGCCATAGTAATAGGACTTGCCGCGATAATCATCGGCAACGCGCTGCTTTCGAGGATATCGGATAACTTCGCGGTAAAGCTTTTCAGCGCCGTATTCGGCGGTATAATATATTACATAGTATATCAGAGCGTAATTTATATGGGACTCGACCCGGATTTGCTCAAGATGCTTTCGGCAATCGTCGTTGCAATATTCCTCGCCGTGCCGTACTGGAAAAAACAGTTTACGAAACCCAAGAAGAAGGAGGAAGCTTGAAATGCTCGAGATTAAGCACGTCTATAAGACGTTCAATCCCGGAACGATCAACGAAAAAGTTGCTCTCAACGATTTAAGCCTGACCCTTTATAACGGAGATTTCGTAACGGTAATCGGCGGCAACGGAGCGGGAAAAAGCACGATGCTGAACGCCGTTTCGGGCGTATGGAAGCCCGACGGCGGGAAAATAATCATCGACGGCAAGGACGTAACGTCAATGCCGGAATTCAAAAGGGCGAAGTTTTTGGGCAGAGTGTTCCAGGATCCGATGATGGGAACCGCGGCGGATATGAGTATAGAGGAAAATCTAGCTCTCGCAAAAAGACGCGGCAAACGCAGAAGCCTTTCGTGGGGAGTTACGGGTAAAGAGCGTAAGGAATTCAAAGAACTTCTTTCGCAGCTCGAACTCGGACTCGAAAACCGCATGACCTCAAAGGTCGGACTCCTTTCGGGCGGACAGAGACAGGCTATAACGCTGCTCATGGCGGCGATGAATAAGCCGAAACTGCTGCTGCTCGACGAGCATACGGCGGCGCTCGACCCCAAAACCGCGGAAAAGGTTCTGAATATTTCGGATAGCATCATTCACGAAAATAATCTGACGACTCTTATGATAACCCATAATATGAGAGACGCCATAAAACACGGAAACAGACTGATAATGCTCCATGAAGGAAGAATAATCATCGACGTTTCCGGCGAAGAGAAGATGAATCTCACCGTGGAAGACCTGCTTGAAATGTTCAATAAGGCAAGCGGCGACGAGTTTACCAACGATAGAGCGATTTTGTCGTAAAAATCATAAAATAAAAAGGTTTCGCGAAAGCGAAACCTTTTTTTGTTTAAAAAGAAACGTCGTAGTAGAGATTTATTATCTCGCAGCCGGCTTTTTTCGCGTATGAAACGGTGTAATCCGTACCTCCGCGCGCACCCGAGAAGTACGCGACGCAGTAGTAGCACGAATCCGCCATCATCCGGTTCCTTTCAAGAAGAAATTTCTTGATTTCGCCGGCGTCTTTGACGACTTTGTTGCACGCGTAGTTGGTTTTGTCGGCATGCTCGAGAATGAAACTGTAAAGCCGCTTGTTTTTGTCGTCCCAAAGCTCGCTCTGATTCAGAAACGGCAGATCGAGAATGAGACGGATTTCGGGGTGAAAACGCTTGAGGTCGATAATCATCATCGCCGCAAACGTGTCAAAGCCGACGGCGCCGCCGGTGTGAAATTCCGTAACACCCTTTGAAAGTAAATATGAAACCGTCGCTTTGAGCCGTAATAAAAGCTTGTCCGAGACCTGCGCGCCTATCCTGCGGTGCCCGGTAAAGAAACAGCGGTTAGAATTTGTAATTAAATCCGATTCGTAAACGAATGCGTCTTCAAAAGTGTTGTCCATTTTGCCTCCACGACGTTTAGTGTACGGCAGAATTATAACATAAAGATGTGTCAAAGTCAAATAGAAAAAGGCATGGTGAAAAAACGAAAAATGAATCTTAAACCGTCATAATTATTCAAAAAATGAAGAAAGAATTATATAAAAAATACAAATTTCGGTAATTCTATTGACTTTTTTGTGTAAAAAAGATATAATACATATACATTTATTGTAATTAAAAAATTCATTTTTTAACAAAAACGGAGGTAATTTACAATGAAAAAAACCACAGCATTGATTCTTGCGGTACTTATGGTATGTGTGCTGCTCCTTTCGTCCTGCGGAAAGAAAGACGAAAAGATAGTGCTCGCAACGGGCGGAAGCACAGGAACGTATTATGCGTACGGCATGGCAATGGGCCCGATCCTCGCGGCTAAAACGGGCATTACGTTTGACGTACAGTCAACGGGCGCATCCAAAGCGAATATCCAGCTCATAGAAACCAAAGAAGCAAATATGGCGGTTGTGCAGAACGACGTTATGTACTATGCATATACCGGCACAGACCTCTTTGACGGCACGAAGATAACCGACTTTGCGGCAGTTGCAACACTTTATCCGGAACTCTGCCAGATAATCGCAACGAAATCCAGCGGCATAAAGACGGTTGCCGATCTTAAAGGCAAGAGAGTATCCGTGGGCGACGCGGGAAGCGGCGTTGAATTTAACGCAACACAGATTCTCGACGCATACGGCATCGACATCAATAAGGATATCGAAAAGCAGAACCTCGGATTCGGTCCGTCGGCAGACGCTCTCAAAGACGAAAAGATAGACGCGTTCTTCTGCGTAGCAGGCATCCCGACAACGGCTATTACAGACCTTGCAATGAGCAACGAAATCGAAGTTATTCCGGTTGACGACGATAAATTCGCGGAACTCTCGTCGAAATACGGCTTCTATACACAGCAGGAAATTCCCGCGGGCACGTATAACGGCATGACGGAAAGCGTAAAGACGGTAGCCGTAATGGCAACCTATATCGTTGATAAAGACCTTTCGGAAGACACCGTTTACAGCATAACGAAGGCAATATTCGAAAATAAAGACGAAATCGCCGCAGCTCACGCAAAGGGACTCGAACTCGACGCCGCAAAGGCAGTACAGGGCATCCCGGAAGTAGTTCCGTTCCACGCAGGCGCTGAAAAATACTTCAAAGAGATAGGCGTTCTCAAATAATCGGATAATAAAACGATGAATAAAAAGACATTCACAGCTGTAGCTATACTTGCGGCTACGGCTGTGGTGTTTTGTATATGCTTTGCTTTTTTCGGATATAAAGAAAAACTCGTCATTTATAACGGCGAAAGCAAAGAGATATACGGAACATACGATATTTACGACGGAATGGAATTTTCCGTTGAATTCGTTCATTCGGTAAATAAAAGCCCCGTGAGAGACTTTTTTGTCGTAAGGGGTAATAAACTTTATGCCGAAAAAACAGTATATTCCGCCTTCGGAGCGGGCGTCCAGACCGAAATAGAGGAAGGGCAGACGCTGACGTTTGATGAAGACGGAAATATGGTGGTAGAGGGCTTTGATACCGAATTCGATAAAATAAAGTATATCGTCGGCACGGTGTCCGACCACCTGCTGACCATAGAGGGAAAAACCGTGAGTATGACCGAAATGTGCGGAAAAAACGCTCACGTAGTGTTTGAAATCAAACGAGTAAGGAGATAAAAGCATGTCTGAAAACCGGAATACGGAAAACGTCAAAACAGCCGACGAACTGCTGGCGGAATTTGACAGGGAATCGAATACAAGACAGTTTACGGGCATCCCCGGAGCCGTGCTTAAGGTGCTGTTCATAGCGTTTGCCGCATTTATATTCGGAACGCGTTTTTTCACGCTGCCCGAACAGGTGAGAATGTCGTCTTTTTTGGGAATCATAATCTTTTTGGGATTCCTCATATACCCGCTTTATAAAAAACAGACGGCGAAACATAATTTTATACCGTGGTATGATATCGTTTTTGCGATAGCCGGCGCAACGCCGTATTTTTACTACGCTTTCAATTTCAGGGAGATAACGAATAGAGCTGTTGCGATAAATACGCTCGATAAAATCATGGCAATTGTCGGAATACTGTTCTTGTTCGAACTCTGCAGAAGAGCGGTGGGCATCCCGATTTTGTTTGTTGCCGGCGGCTTTATCGTGTACGCTTTCGTGTACGGAAAATCGCTGCAGTCGATACTGTTTAACCTCTTCTATACGACGAACGGAATCCCCGGCACGCCTCTCAACGTGTGCTCGACGTTTATAGTGTTCTTCATTATTCTGGGCTCGTTCCTTGAAAAGACGGGCATAGGAACGTTTTTCGTCGACCTTGCAAACTCCATCGCCGGATACGCGTCGGGCGGACCCGCAAAGGTTGCGGTAATCTCGTCGGCGCTTGAAGGAATGTATTCGGGAAGCTCGGTTGCGAATACCGTCGGAAGCGGAAGCGTAACCATCCCCGTAATGAAGAGTATCGGCTATAAGCCGGAATTTGCGGCGGCGGTAGAGGCGGCGGCCTCCACCGGCGGACAGATAATGCCTCCGATTATGGGCGCCGCGGCGTTTTTAATGTCTGAAATAACGGCTATCCCGTACGTTACGATAGCGGTGTCGGCAATACTGCCCGCAGTGCTGTATTTTACGGGAATATTCTTCATGATACACTTTGAAGCAAAGAAACTCGGACTCAAAGGACTTCCCAAAGAGAGTATCCCGAACTTCTTCAAACTGTTTTTCAGAAAGGGCTACCTGTTTTTGCCGATTATCATGCTCGTAACGCTCATGGCGTTTAACAGAACGCCCGCGCAGTCGGCATGTATGGCGATTTTAACCACGATGTTCATCATGCTCGCAACCGACATCGTGAAAATGATAAAGAAACTCTCAAAAAAGGAAGACGTCGCGTCAGACGTCATAGATACCGTGCTTTTGTTCGTTCCCGTGGCCGCATTTTTCCTTGCAATGTTCGTTTTCGGCATGAAAATGGAAAACGCGGCGATAATTTCGGGACTCATCTATATTTTGGTGTCGTTTGTCGGCAAACAGACCAAACCGTCGGGAAGAATAGCGCTTGAAGCGCTTGAAGGCGGTATAAGAAACACTATGGGCGTAACCCTTGCATGCGGACTTGCGGGAATAGTTGCGGGAGTCGTTACAATGACGTCTCTGGGCTCAACGCTTATAGACCTCATCGTTCCGATAGCGCATAATAACCTGTTCTTTGCACTGTTTTTGACAATGCTTACGTGTATCGTGCTCGGCATGGGCGTGCCCACGACGGCAAACTACCTCATCATGGCGACGATAACCGCGCCGATACTCGTAAAAATGGGAATTCCGCTGCTCGCGGCGCATATGTTCGTGTTCTATTTCGGAATTGTGGCGGATATCACGCCGCCTGTAGCGCTTGCGGCATACGCGGGAAGCGCAATTGCAAAGTCGAATCCGCTTAAAACGGGAGTAACGGCGACGCGCCTTGCACTCACGGCGTTCATAATACCGTACATATTCGCCTTTAACCCGAAAATGCTGTTTATAGACGCAAACGCGCTCGACGTAGTGCTTATAATTGTAACGTCGCTCATAGGAATTATAGCAATATCCGCGGGACTTGAACGCTTCTTCTTGAGAAAACTTGAAATATATGAAGTAATACCGCTTCTTGTAGGCGGACTGCTCATGATTTATCCCGGAACGGTAACCGATATAATAGGCGTTGCACTCGTTGCGGTGGTTGCGGTGCTCCAGATAGTGATAAAGAAAAAACCGGGAGAAAACGGATAAAAATTGATAAAAAAGCGGCGGATTCCGCCGCTTTTTTTGTGTAATAAAAAACTTGACAATAAATAAGCGTTGTGATATAATGAACAAAAATCGGAAGGAGGAAGAATAATGAAAAACACCGAGAAAACCATGCGAATGCTTTGCTCCCGGACATGTTCGGTGTGCGGTTTTATTCTTGCGCCTTCTGATGCACGCGCATCGGCGTAGAATAAAAAGCATAGAATGTGCCGGGAGTTGCAAGACCCCCGGTTTTGTTGTTTACGGGGCAGAAAAGAGAAAGGTATGAAGCGAAATGATTGAACTTAAACATTTGAGTAAAGTGTTTGACGCCGACTCAAAGAATATAAAAGCCGTAAACGACGTTTCCTTAACGATAGAGGAAGGAGACGTTTTCGGTATAATAGGACTTTCCGGTGCGGGCAAATCGACGCTTGTCAGATGCATAAACTATCTCGAAAAGCCGACGGGCGGAAACGTTTTTTTCAACGGAGTGGACCTGGGAACGCTTCCGCATAAGGAACTGTTAAAACAGAGACAGAAAATGTCCATGATATTCCAGAACTTCAATCTTCTCTCGCAGAGAACGGCATTAAAGAACGTGTGCTACCCGCTCGAAATATTAGGCATACCTAAAAAGGAAGCGGAAGAAAAAGCGAGAAAACTTCTCGATACCGTGGGACTTTCCGATAGGATAAATTCATATCCCGCACAGCTTTCGGGCGGCCAGAAGCAGAGGGTTGCGATAGCAAGAGCGCTTGCGACCGACCCGCAGGTGCTGCTCTGCGACGAAGCGACAAGCGCCCTCGACCCCAATACCACAAGGGCGATACTCTCACTTCTAAAAAAGATAAATACCGAAATGGGAGTAACCATAATAGTAATCACCCACGAAATGAAGGTGGTCGAGCAGATATGCAATAAGGTCGCCGTAATAGAAAACGGCGAAATCGTCGAGCAGGGCTACGTCAAGGATATATTCATGTCGCCCGTTTCGGATATCGCAAAGGAACTCATTCTGCCGAAGAACGAGGGCATAAAGAGAGTTCTCTCCGAAAGAGTGATAAGAATCGCGTTTGACGGACGTTCTTCCGTCGAGCCGCTTATCGCAAATCTGATACTCGAATGCCACGCCGTAGTAAATATTTTAGGCGCGGACACAAAGGATATCGAAGGAACAGCTTACGGACAGATGCTGCTGCAGCTTCCCGACGACGAAGCGGCGGTAAACAGGATAAAGGCATACCTCGATAAAAAAGAAGTAAAGTACGAGGAGGTGTGAACGGTGATAGAGTTTTTTGATAAATTAGCCGGCTCGGGAATGACGCAGATGTATATTGCCGCGATATTCACTACCGTGAAAATAACGCTTGTCAGTACGTTTCTTGCGTATCTTATAGGCTTTCCGCTCGGCATAATACTTTACGGCACCGCATCGGACGGCATATTCCCTCATAAAACCGTAAACGCGGTAACGGGATTTATAGTAAATATACTCAGATCCATACCGTTTGTAATACTTCTCGTTATGACTCAGCCGATAGCAAGCGTCGTGATAGGCACAAGACTCGGAGATAACGCGTTTATTTTCCACCTCGTAATAGCCGCGTCGCCGTTTGTTGCAAGAATGATAGAGTCGTCATTGAAGGAAGTCGACGCGGGCGTGATAGAAGCGGCGCAGTCAATGGGCTCGAATAACTTTCAGATAATCACTAAGGTGGTAATCCCCGAAGCAAAGCCGTCGCTGATAATAGGCAGCGCGATTGCGGTAACGACGATACTCGGATATACGCCCATGACGTACCTGATAGCGGGCGGCGGACTCGGAGAAATGGCGGTAAGATACGGACTTTATAAGTTCGACGATAAGACCATGTATATTTCGTCGGTGCTTCTCATAATACTTGTTCAGATACTCCAGGAAACACTCAACCATATAGCCAAATCAAGCGATAAAAGAATAAGAAATAAATAATTTTATATCAAAAAGGAGAAAAAACCATGAAAAACACAATTAAAATTTTAGCTCTCGTGCTTGCAGTGCTCTTCGTATTCGCAAGCTGCGAAAAGAAGGCGGACGATAAGAAAATCGTCGTTGCCGCAAGCTCAACACCCCACGCGGAAATTCTTGAACAGTGCATCGACACACTCAAAGAACAGGGATATACGCTCGAAATCAAGGTTATGGACGACTATATCATCCCCAATAACGCAACCGAATCGGGCGACGTTGACGCAAACTACTTCCAGCATCAGCCGTACCTCGACGAATTCAATGCAAGCAACGGAACACACCTCGTAACGGTTGCAAAGATTCACTATGAACCCTACGCAATTTACGCGGGAACAAGCAAATCGCTTGACGAAATTCCGGAAGGCGCAAAGATAGCCGTTCCCAACGACCCGTCGAACGAAGCGCGCGCTCTGCAGCTCCTCGCTTCCAAGGGATTCTTCAAACTTGCTGACGGCGCCGGCCTCAAAGCGACAAAGAAGGATATTATCGAAAACCCGAATAACTATGAAATAGTTGAAATGGAAGCAGCGCTTCTCCCGTCGGTGCTCGGCGAAGTGAACGCGGCGGTTATCAACGGCAACTACGCCATAGGCGCAGGCCTTAAGGTTTCCGAAGCGCTGGCTGTTGAAGACGCTGAATCCGAAGCGGCTCAGACGTTTGCAAATATTATAGTCGTAAAAGAAGGCAACGAAAATAACGAAAAGATAAAGGCGCTCGTTAAAGCCGTTCAGAGCGATAACGTAAAGAACTTTATCGAAGCAACCTACGATAAAGCCGTAATCGCAATATTCTGATAAAATATCAAAATAAAAAAGAGGTGGAAACACCTCTTTTTTTATATTATTTTCTGCGGCTTCTGAATAACAGCGCCG
>JAGDBE010000169.1 GCA_017959195.1 Clostridia bacterium
CCGACGTCGGGAATTTCCGTATCCGCGTCTTCAAGCAGAGAAAACCGCGCGTATTCTTTTCCGTCAATATATACGGCGATGCAATCCGCGTCCGTTTTCCCGAAAAAGTATAGGGGAATTGTCGCGGCAACAGTCAGAATTATGACGAAAAATATGAGTAAAAAATCGTTTTTGTAAAGTTTTTTGTTGTTTTTAATATCGTTTTTCATTGAAGATATTCGTTGAACTGCTTTTCATAATTAAGCGTTGAGGAATGTCCGTGTCCCGAGAAAATTTGGCAGTCTTCCTCTATGTTTTTAAGCTTTTCAAGCGACGACATTAGAACGGCATAGTTTCCCCTCGGGAAATCAGTGCGGCCGACAGATCCCGCAAACAGCGTGTCGCCCGTAAAAATAACGTTTCCGACGCGGTAGCATACCGAGCCGTCTGTGTGTCCGGGAGTATGTATAACTGTAAATTCTATTCCGGCAGCGTTTATCTTGCCGCCGCCGCATACGGTTTTGAGATGTCCGCTGTAAGTATAAGGAGCATCGCATGTTTCATCCGAAAGATTTAAATGTGCGTCCGCAAGATATTTGACCTCGTCTTTATGCAGATATACGGGAACGCCGCCCGCAGCAAAAACGAGCTTGTCAAGACCGAGAATGTGGTCGAAATGCGCATGTGTAAGGAACACGGCTTCAACGTCGTATCCGAAACTCTTTGCTTTTTTGTAAATCGCATCACCGTTGTCTGCGGGGTCGATTATGACGCATTTCTTTCCGTCTCCGCTTACGATATAGCAGTTTGTCTGGTATGCGCCTAACGTATACGTATGTATTTCCATAAAAATGCTCCTTGATTTATTTATGTAATTATACCATTCTACAAGTCAAAAGTCAAATAAAAAAGGTACCGGAAACGGTACCTTTGTGCTTAAATTCTGCTTATATAATAACTGAAAGCGTCGATTTCCTTTTTCGTGTTCGTGAATGATAAAGAAGCCCTGACGGCGCCGTTTTCACCCGTTTTCAGCTGCATATGCGCTTTTGGCGCGCAGTGGAAGCCCGAACGCACGCAGACGTTGTTTTCGTTCAATATGCTTGCGACGGCTTCGGAGCTTAAATCTCTGACGTTGAAAAGCAGCGTCGGCGTTCTTTTGCTCGATAATCCGTACAATTTTACGCCTTTTATCGAGGACAGGTTTTCAGTAAGCCTGTCTATCAGTTCGAGATTTCTTTCGTATATTTCCTCGATTCCTATTTTAGAAATATATTTTATTCCCGCTTTTAGAGCGCATATTCCTGGGGTGTTCAGGGTGCCCGCCTCCAAAGATTCGGGCATCGGACCGTCCATGCCCGGATTTGCCGAATTTGCGCCGTTGCCGCCTTCAATTAAGGTTTTCGGCTTTCTGTCGGTGCAGAAAACGGCGCCTCCGACGCCCTGGGGACCGTACAGACTCTTATGTCCCGCAAAGCATAATACGTCGACTCCGAGAGATTTTATATTTACCGGTACGCAGCCGGCGCCCTGAGCGGCGTCGCATATAAGGATAATGCCTTTCTTTTTGCAGATTTCGGATATTTTCGCAATCGGCATTATTTTTCCGCATACGTTTGACGCAAGGGTTACTACCGCAATTTCGGTATCCGGTCTTATTTTTGATGAAAAATCGCACAAAAGGGCGTTTTCTTCGAGAGAAGCGTCAAAAACACTGTACGAGATTTTATTTTTTTCATCCGACGCAAGCGCGTGTACCGGCCGAATTACCGAATTGTGCTCGTAGCTCGAAATAATAATGTGGGAATTGTTTTTTGCAAAGCCCTTTATTGCAATATTCAGCGCATAGGTTGCGTTATAAGTGAAAATAACGTTTTCGGGCTTGTCGTATCCGAAAAGACGGCATATTTCCTTTCTGCACTCAAATATTTCGGAGGCGGCGTACAATGATAAATCGTGTCCGCTTCTTCCGGGATTTGCAAGGTTCTGCATGGCAAACACCGCCGAGTTTATAACGCAGTCGGGCTTGTTTACTGTCGTTGCGGCGTTGTCAAAATAAATATATTTTCTCATCCGTATTTTGCCCCGCAGTCCGTAATTTCCGCTATATTAATTCCCTCGGAAAAAAAGATGCTTTTCGCGGCGGATAAATAGTCTTTAGAAACCTTTATTCCGAATCCGCATCCTCCGAGCGAGGCAACGTTCTTTATTTTTTCCACCCTGCAGGGTATTCCGTGCCTTTCAAGCGCGTTTTTGGCTTTCATGGCATACGTTACTGAACTTACAATGAAAAAAACACAGTTCATCGGAACATCCCTCCTTATAAAGTCCGTAACATTATAATTCATATCCGAATTGCATTATTCGGATAAATGAGGAACAGCCCTCGCTACATTATATGTAAAACCATGTGTTTGCGCAAACGCAAAAAGGGAAGAGGCAAGGACGTTTTTAAGTAAAAACGTACATTCCCTGAAAATGCCGCCGTAAAAGGTGAAACGATAAAGAGAATTTGCACTTGAAATTTTTTTCGGTTAATGTTATAATATATCGGCTGCCGCAAACGAAAAAAAGGAGAAACGGCAGATTAAACAACGGTGAGTTCGAGACCTTCCTCACCTAAAACAAAACTAAAGGAGAAAATTATGAATAAGAACGGAGTTAGTATCAAGGGAATAACCCATGCCGCGATAATTGCGGCGCTGTACGTGGTTCTGACGTACGCTGCGGCTTTTTTGGGACTTTCAAGCGGAGTAATTCAGTTCAGAATTTCCGAAATGTTAAACGCTTTCGCATTGTTTACGCCTTACGCTGTCCCTGGACTGTTTGTGGGATGTATTGCCGCAAATATTCTTACGGGCTGCATTGCGGTCGACGTTGTTGTGGGAAGCCTTGCGACGCTTGTCGGAGCGTTTTTTGCATATAAATTCAGAAAATATCCGTTTGTTGCGCTTTTGTTTCCGGTAATAGCAAACGCTGTCGCAATACCGCCGGTGCTTGCATACGCTTACGGCTTTGAAGGAAGTATTATCTATTTCTTCTTTACCGTTGCACTCGGAGAAATAGTATGCGCATATCTGCTCGGACTGTTTCTCAATGCCGTTGTTTCAAAATATAAAGCGCATATTTTCAATTAAATCAAAAAAATATTGACAAAAATCGGCAAATATAATATAATCAATACGAACTGAATATTACTTATCAAGAGAGGCAGAGGGAACAGGACCGAAGATGCCCGGCAACCGCCGCATATGCGGCAAGGTGCTACTTCCTGCACGGGAAACCGTGAAAGATGAGAAAATCTAATCCCGAACTCTTGGAGTCCGGGATTTTTTAATGAAGCGCATTTAAACGCGCGGAAAAACTGAAAAAAGAAAGGAAAAATGAGATGGGAACAGAAAACAGAATGTTTTTTACCTCCGAATCGGTAACGGAAGGACATCCCGATAAGATATGCGACGTGATAAGCGACGCCATTCTCGACGAAATATATAAAGAAGACAATATGGCGCGCGTAGCGTGCGAAACGCTTGCGACAACGGGCCTTGTAGTCGTTTCCGGAGAAATTACCACGTCGGTTTACGTTGATATTCAGAGCATTGTGAGGGAAACCGTAAGAGAAATCGGCTACGACAGAGCAAAATACGGCTTTGACTGCGATACCTGCGGCGTAATAAGCACAATTCACGAACAGTCGCCCGACATTGCGCTCGGCGTGGATAAAAGCCTTGAAGCAAAAACCGGGGAAATAACCGATAAATACGATACGGGAGCAGGGGACCAGGGACTCGTTTTCGGCTTTGCCTGCGACGAGACGAAAGAGCTCATGCCGCTTCCTATTTCACTTGCGCACAAGCTTGCAAAAAGACTTGCGGAAGTCAGAAAGAATAAAACTCTTGCGTATCTGCGCCCGGACGGAAAAACGCAGGTTACCGTTGAATATGAAAACGGGAAACCCAAGCGGGTTGACGCGGTTGTGGTGTCGTCTCAGCACGACCCCGAAATTTCACTTGAAAAAATAAGGGAAGACATAATAAACTCGGTAATAAAGCCCGTAATTCCGGCGGAACTGTTTGATGAAAACACAAGAATTTTCGTAAACCCGACCGGCAGATTCGTAATAGGCGGTCCCGGCGGCGATACGGGACTTACGGGAAGAAAAATAATTGTCGACACTTACGGCGGATACACAAGACACGGCGGCGGCGCTTTTTCAGGCAAGGACCCGACGAAAGTCGACAGAAGCGGCGCGTATGCCGCAAGATACGTCGCAAAGAACGTCGTTGCAGCGGGGCTTGCAAAGAAGTGCGAGGTGCAGATTGCATACGCGATAGGCGTTGCAAAACCGGTAAGCGTGCTTGTGGACACCTTCGGCACGTCTTCGGTTGACGAAGATAAAATCCGCAAAGCGATTGATAAATGCTTCGATTTAAGACCTGCCGCAATAATAGAAATGCTCGATTTAAGAAGACCGATATACAAGCAGCTCGCGTCTTACGGACACATCGGCAGGGAAGACCTCGGTGTAACGTGGGAAAAAACAGACCGCGCGGACATGTTGAGAAAAGCGGTTGAAGAATTATAATATCATATTTTGCCAAATATTTTCTTCAAAATTCAAAGAAAATCTTTGATATTCTCTCGTTTTCTTGTTTTGTTGTACAATAATAACAAAATGTATGATAAAATTTTGGAAAAATAACATCTTTATTTTTGCGAAAAAATTTGATATTATATATAAAGAATTATTTGGTAAAACAATAGTTTACACATATTCTTGGGAGGAATATAAAAAATGGCAAGTGTTACATTAAAGCATATTTTCAAGAAGTACCCCGGCGGAGTTACTGCCGTTAACGATTTCAGCCTTGAAATCAAAGACAAGGAATTCATCATCCTCGTAGGACCTTCAGGCTGCGGAAAATCGACTACTCTGCGTATGATCGCAGGTCTTGAAGAAATTACGGAAGGCGAACTTTATATAGGCGACAAAATCGTAAACGACGTAGCGCCTAAGGACAGAGATATAGCGATGGTGTTCCAGAACTACGCTCTGTATCCTCATATGACGGTATTTGAGAATATGGCGTTCGGCCTTAAACTCAGAAAGATGCCGAAGGATGAAATCAAAAAACGCGTTGAAGAAGCTGCAAGAATTCTTGATATAGCACACTTGCTTGACAGAAGACCGAAGGCTTTGTCCGGCGGTCAGAGACAGCGTGTTGCTCTCGGACGTGCAATAGTTCGTGAACCGAAGGTATTCCTTCTTGACGAACCGCTCTCAAACCTCGACGCAAAACTCAGAGCAGCCATGAGAACAGAGCTTACAAAGCTTCATAAGAACCTCGGAACGACGTTCGTATACGTTACGCACGACCAGACGGAAGCTATGACGATGGCGTCCAGAATCGTCGTAATGAAAGACGGTATCATTCAGCAGGTTGATACTCCTCAGAATCTTTACGATCTGCCTTGCAATATATTTGTTGCCGGATTTATCGGAACTCCTCAGATGAACTTCATCAAATCGACGATTTCCAAAGAGGGCAGCGACCTTTACGTAGAATTTGCAAACTGCAAGTTCAAGCTTCCGGCTGAAAAGTCCGAAAGCCCCGAACTCAACGAGTACGTAGGCAAAGAAGTTATAATGGGTATCCGTCCCGAAGCAATCCATGACGAGCCCATGTATCTGTCCACCTTTACCGACTGGACGGCTGACGCAATGGTTGACGTAACCGAGCTTATGGGTGCTGAAATTTATCTGTACCTCTCCATGGGCGAAGACGATAACCTCATCGCACGCGTATCCTCCCGTTCGAAAGCAAAGAGCGGCGACACAATCAAAGTCGCATTTGATATCACGCACGCACACTTCTTCGATAAAGATACCGAAAGATGCATAACACACTAAAATAAGTAAAATAAAAAGGTTCGGATTTTCCGAACCTTTTTTGTTTTGTCTTTATTAAAGCATTGTTGCGATAAGTTCATCGTACGGCTTTGAAGAAAGATAAGAAGGCGGTATGTCAAACACCGTCTTGCAGCCGGTAACGCCTTCACTGTGAAGTTTTACCGCCGCACGCGCAAAGGCTACAAGCACCGATGACGTGAATTCGGGATTTGATTCAAGCTTTAAACTGTATTCGATAACGTGTTTTGTGGAGTTGTCAAAACCTGTCGTACCCGTTCTGAACACAAATCCGCCGTGCGGTATACCGCCGTGATTTTTTTTGAGCTCTTCAAGCGTGATAAAGTGTACCGTCGTGTCGTAATCTGCAAAATAATTGGGCATATTTTTTATTTCTGAAGCTATGCGCTCTTTGTCGGCTCCTTCTTCTGCAACGACGAAGCACTCTCTCGTGTGCTTTTCGCGGGTGGATAATTCGGGATTTTTGCCTTCTCTTACGGCACTTAAAGCGCTTTCGACGGGAATTGTGTACTGACGCGCGTCAACTACGCCTTCTATGCGTCTTATAGCGTCGGAGTGTCCCTGGCTTATGCCTTTGCCCCAGAAAGTGTAACTGTTGCCGTCGGGAAGAATGCATTCCGAATATAAGCGGTTAATCGAGAACATACCGGGATCCCAGCCGACCGAGATTACCGCAATGTTTCCGCCTTTTTTTGCTGCTTCGTCAACGTTTTTGAAGTGAAGCGGGATGTTTGCGTGCGTGTCGAAACTGTCGATAACGTTGAAGTTTTCCGCAAACGCCGGAGTCTGTACGGGCAGGTCTGTCGCGCTGCCGCCGCAGATTACCGCGATATCGAATTTTCCTTTATGTTCAAGTATGCTGTTTACCGAAAAGACGGAAGCGCCTTCTGTGAGCGGGGAAAGGGACGCGGGGTCGCGCCTTGTGAAAATACCGTAAAGTTCGGTATCATCGTTGTTCTTTATCGCGCATTCAACGCCTTTTCCGAGGTTGCCGTATCCTATAATTGCGATTTTTATTTTACTCATGTCTTTTGTTCCTTTCCGAATAATATGTGATATTATAGCATAAAACAAGCGAAAGAGCAATATTTTTTTGAAAAAAACAATAAAAAATCCGTATCATTTGATACGGATTTTTTAATACGGATTACCGCCAGTAAATTCATAGAATCAAACTCTTTCGGGATAAGGCAAATAAAACTCCGAAAGCGTGAAATTATAAAAGCACAAAAACCCTGTTATGAGTTTGCAAACGAATTACTGCTCTGCTTCTGCAGATTCCGCAGCAGGAGCTTCTGCCGGTGCTGCAGCTTCTTGTTCTTTCATTGCCGCGAAGCAGTCGCTGCAATAAACAGGTCTGTCGCTTGTGGGCTGGAAAGGAACTTTCGCTTCTTTGCCGCACTTAGCGCAAGTCGTTGTGAAGTACTCTCTCTGAGGCTTCTGAGCGTTCTTTCTTGCATATCTGCAAGCCTTGCATCTCTTGGGTTCGTTCTGGAAGCCCTTTGAAGCATAGAATTCCTGCTCTTCTGCCGTGAAGATAAATTCCTGTTTGCAATCTTCACAAACGAGTGTTTTGTTTTCGAACATTTGTCTTTCCCTCGCTTTGAGTAATATAAATATTTGCTTCCGTCCGGTTATGACCCGGTCTGCGTTTGCATCGTTTCACGAAGAAGCATAAAAATGTCAGTTGTTCTGAAGAAAAACTTTGAGTTTTCTTCTTGCACGGAACAATGTGTTTTGTACGGATTTTACGTCGGAATCCATTATTATTGAAATTTCGGGAATACCTATACCTGAAAGACGGTAATTCATAACTTTGTATTCTTTTTCAGAAAGGCAGGTAGAGAGCGCCTTTTCTATTTGTTTTGCAAATTCGCTTGCAATATATAAATTTTCAGGTGTATCTTCCGAAACACAGACGTTTTCGTTTTCAGCATCGTCAAAAGGAATAATAAGGGTTCTGCCTTTGGATTTTGACGAAAAATCTCTTACAAAAGAAATCATGGCATTTTTTATGCAGACACGGGCGAAAGTGGTGAAGGAACAGCGTTTCGGCTCATAAGAAAGTACTGCGCGGAACAACGCTA
This sequence comes from Clostridia bacterium, assembly GCA_017959195.1. Lineage (GTDB taxonomy): Bacteria > Bacillota > Clostridia > Oscillospirales > CAG-382 > UMGS882. The sequence continues at coordinate 7,996 of JAGDBE010000169.1, forward strand.
TTCTTCCTGTTTGACATAAATCGTCGTACTCACTTTCAGGAAGCCCGAAAGATTTTGCAAGGGAAGATATATAAGGTGTAAAAATACCGATAAGCTCGATAAATGCATATTTGTCGTCTTTTTTGGCCTTTGCGGCCGCGGATTCAATAATATC
>JAGDBE010000170.1 GCA_017959195.1 Clostridia bacterium
GCGAGCGCCCGACGACTCAGCTTGTCGGCGTAACAAAGACGGAAAACGGCTATGAGTTCGATTTCTCACTTGTCGAAAAGTGGCTTGCCATGTGCGACAGATGCGGAATAAAATATTACGAGATGTCGCACCTCTTTACCCAGTGGGGAGCGGAACACGCGCCCAAAATAATGGCTGACGTAAACGGCGAATATAAAAAGATTTTCGGCTGGGAGACCGACGCGCTTTCCGACGAATATATCGGATTCTTAAAGGCCTTCCTTACCGAATTCAAGCAGTATCTGCGCAGAAGACAGCTTCTCGATAAATGCCATTTCCACCTGTCCGACGAGCCGGCGGCAGACCATATCGAACACTTTATGAAGATAAGACAGGCGCTCGAAGACGTAATCTCGGATATCTGGTGCGGAGAAGCGCTTTCGGGCTACGATTTCTATAAAACCGGCGCCGTAAAGCATCCGATAGTTTCAACCGAGCACATCGAGCCTTTTATAGAAAACAAGGTCCCCGACCTGTGGTGCTACTACTGCTGTATGGAGGGAATAGAAGTCTCCAACAGATTCGTCTCAATGCCGATGAACAGAACCAGAGTCATCGCCGAGCAGATGTATAAGTACGACATAAAGGGCTTTTTGCAGTGGGGATATAATTTCTACTACTCCTATCTGTCGGTAACCGAAGTAAATCCGTATGAATGCACGGACGGAACGGGCGGCTGGGTGCCGGCGGGAGACGCGTTCTCGGTATATCCCGCACCCGACGGAACCGCTTACGAAACGCTTCATATGAAGGCGGTAACGCAGGCATTGCGCGATATGAGGGCGTTTGAACTGCTCGAAAAACTCTCGTCAAAGGAAGAAGTGCTCTCAATCATCGAAAACGGCATAGAGCCCGTCACCTTCAAGAAATATCCGCATGAAGACGGCTATTGCGAGGGCGTAAGAGAGAGAATTAACAAGGCGATAGCGGAAAAAATACGTTAAAATATGAAAAAATCACGGTTTTCACCGTGATTTTTCGCTTTTTTTGTTCAGAAACCGCATGAATCCGAATATAATAGTATTAAGCGGTATTCAACCGTTTTCATCATTTTTACTGAAATTTAATAATTATTTGAATAACTTATTGACAATTTGACAAAAAAATAGTATTATAAATGTAAGGTAATAAAAAACCGAAATCAATTTGAAAGAGGGATATTTTATGTTAGCACAAGCTTACAAACGCGCTTTTTCTGTTTTGGCGAAGAAACCCATAAGACTGTGGGGACTTTCTCTGCTGGCAGCGATCGTCAGCTTCTTCGCGGGACTTCTGACCGCTCCTTTCCTCAGCTTGGTAGGCATCGGCTTTTCAATCGTAGTATCGGTTGGCATGTCGAAGGTTTATCTTGACGCGCTTGACAACAAGGAAGTTAACTCCGATCAGCTTTTCGCAGGCTTCAAACGCATGTGGACGGTTCTCGGCGGTATGGCATGGCAGGCGCTCTGGCTCTTCATCTGGCTCGTTGGCTCGCTTGCAGTGGGAGGACTTGTAATGGCTCTCTTCGCAGCGCTCGGAAGCGGATTCGGCAGAGCGGCAGGCGTATTTAGCGTTATAGGCATCGTACTCGGCTCAATCGTAATGATTGCGGGCTGCGTATGCTTCGTTATCAAGACCTATGCGTACAAATTCGTTCCGTACATACTCATGACCCGTGAAGACGTAAGCGCAACACAGGCACTCCGCCTTTCGGTACAGCTTACCCGCGGCAAAAAAGGTTCTATGTTCCTTGCAGACCTGCTCTTCTGCGTTATTGTCGGCGTAGTTGCGGGCATACTCGCAGCGCTTTCGGCAATTCCGTTCATCGGCGGTTTATTTGCAATCGTGCTTGTACTGTTCATTGTAATAGTAATTCTGTTCTCGGAAATTTTCCAGGGACTTTACAATGCGGCATTCTATCAGATGCCCGCAGCTCCCGCACCTGCTCAGCCGAACCAGTTTGCAAATCAGTTCCAGCAGTTCCAGCAGCAGTATCAGCAGCCGCAGTATCAGCAGCCGCAGCAGCCGCAGTATCAGCCGCCTCAGCAGCAGTACCGGCAGCCACAGCAGCCGCCCTTTAATCCTCAGCAGCCCCAACAGTAATTGACATAAAATAAAAAGCCCGCATTCGCGGGCTTTTATTTTTTTGCTTTTTATTCGTTGTCTTTTTTGAGGATGTCTCTGATTTCGGTAAGAAGCTTTTCTTCGGCGGAGGGTTCGGGTTCCTTTTCCTCTTCTTTTTCTTCTTCTTTGTTCTTGCCGGAAAGCTTCTTTGCCTTTTCCGCGGATTTGGTGAGAATTCTTATGAAAATGAATACGCAGAGTGCGATAATAACGAAGTCGAGGATCATCTGAATGAAGTTGCCGTATTTCAGATAACTGCCTTCCGTTATCACTTCGCCGAGTTCGTTAAGTACCGGCTCTCTCAAAGTGAGCTTCATGTCCGCAAAGGAAGCGGAGCCTGTGGCCAGTCCGATAAGGGGCATTATGATGTCGGCTACAAGCGAGCTTGTGATTTTTCCGAACGCCGTCGCGATAACAACGCCGACCGCCATGTCAATGACGTTGCCCTTGTTGATAAACGCCTTGAAGTCTGCAAAAAATTTTTTCATAACTGCTTCACTCCTGTTTATATTAAATTTTTATTGGTTTTCGTAAACCGAGGGCTTGAGGATGCCGACGTAGGGCAGATTTCTGAACATTTCGTCGTAATCCAGCCCGTATCCCACGATAAACTCGTCGGGAATGACGAATCCCTCGTAATCAATGGGAATTTCCTTTAGTCTGCGCTGCGGCTTGTTGAAAAGCACGCAGAGCTTGAGTTCCTCTGCACCGAGGTCGTTTTTCATATGGTCCATAACCCACGCGAGCGTGTTTCCGGTGTCGAGAATGTCTTCAATCAGTATGACGTTGTAATCCGAAAGATTAATTCTGTCAGGCTCGTTTTTGAGTTTGATTTTTCCGCTTGAAACGGTGTCGTGTCCGTAGGAGGACACCTTTATGTAATCGGTTTCGAGCGGCAGGTCTATTTTTCTCATAAGGTCCGACATAAATACCGCGGAGCCTTTGAGAATACCTATTAACAGAATTTTTTTGCCGCTGTTTTCGTAGTCCTTTGTAATCTGCGACGCAATTTTATCGACGGCGTCGGCAATTTCCTTTTCGGACACGAGAACTCTTTCGATGCAGGATTCGTAATTCAACTAAAATTACCCCTTTCGGATGCTTTTATATAAAAAATCAGTGGCTTTCTTTCTGCGCTCTTTCGCGCTCCGCCTGCGAAACCCGCAAATATACGGGTTGAAGCTTTTCAGCGGTATAATTTTCAAAATTTCCCGAAATAAAGACGTCTTTTGCCGCAAGAGCGGATGAAAACGCGTCTTCATAAAGGATTGCCTCGGGGCAGAGAATGAGGTTTTTCAGATTTTTGCCCGATTTCTCACAAAGAGTGTAAAAAAGCTTCGCGCCGTCGCCCACAAGGAAAATATCCTTGCCTTTGTACTTTTCTTCGAGCTCGTTTGAAAGAAATTCAAACGATTCCGCTCTGTCTGCGTTCAGGCGCTTCTTTCCGATACCGGAGACCTCTTCGAAAACCGCGTTGTAAAACTGGTCCCTGCGCGCGTCCATGAGAGGAAAAATAACAGAGCCCTCTTTGCATGACGAAACGTTTTCCGCAAGAGAAGCAAGCGTCGAAACGGGAACGCAGGGGAAGTCCTTTCCGAAAGCAAGGCCTTTCAGCGTGGAAATGCCGATTCTGACGCCCGTAAACGAGCCGGGACCGGCGCTTATCACGCCGGCGTCGATATCTGAAAAAGAAAGACCTGCACTTTTGATGCAGAAATCTATCATGGGAAGCAGACTTTCGCTGTGGGTGAGGGTGTTGTTTATGCGCGCGAGCGACAAAACGGCAAAAGAAGAGCCGTCAAACGAGCAAACGCAGACGCTTGCCGTATGCGCTGCCGTGTCAAGTGATAAAACCTTCATCTTGCGGAATCCTTCCCGGTGGTTTAAGTAAAACACCTTAATTAATATACATAGAGTATATCACTTAATAATACAAAAGTCAACAGAATGCGGCGCATTTTGATAAAAACAAAAAAGCGGTTTTTTCAACCGCTTTAACCGTTTTTCCGCCGCTCAATCATGCATTTCAGCTCGGAAATCGCGTCGTGCAGATTGCCGACGCGGTCGATGAGCCCGATTTCCACCGCCTTCACGCCGTCGATGACCGTTCCCACGTCGGAAGCGATTTCGTCGGTTTTCATAATGAGCTCGTTTATCGTGGATTTGTCGGCTTTTGAATTTTTGACGATGAAATTCGTTATTCTTTCCTGCATTTTGAGAAAATTCGTAAAGGTCTGCGGAACGCCTATCACAAGCCCGTTCAGCCGTACGGGGTGAAGCGTCATGGTGGCGGACGGCACTATAAAAGACATATCCGTGCTTACGGCGAGCGGCACGCCTATCGAGTGGCCTCCGCCGAGGACGAGGGAGACCGTCGGCTTTGACATTCCCGAAATGAGCTCAGCTATGGCAAGCCCCGCTTCGACGTCGCCGCCGACGGTGTTTAACAGCAGCAGAAGCCCGTCGATTTCCGACGACTCCTCCACACCGACGAGCTGCGGAATCATATGCTCGTATTTTGTCGTTTTCGTCTGCGACGGAAGAAGATAGTGCCCCTCGATTTGTCCCGCGATTATCATGGAATGAATTGTTATATTTTCATTTTTAGTGATTATGCCGCCGGTTTCCGCAATGCCCGAAAAATCGACGTCCTCATCCTTTTTTTCGTCTTTGCGTCCGCCGTCTTTTTCGGGATTTTCCACACTTTCGCCGCGTAAAATTTCAAACATAAAAAGCCCCTTTTTTGCTGATAAATTGATGGTTTTACATAAAATATTTTGCGTTGAAAAACGGTTTTTATACGGCAAAAGTTATTTGTATAATCTGATGAAAACAAGTTGTGCAAGATGTATAATTTAGGATACAAAAATCTCTGTTTTTCGTCAAAATGATATATTGATATTTGATAAAAAATTTGATATAATAATGGTGGCACTTGGATGTAGAAAAAATTTATTTCTTCTGTAAAAAAGTGCCTGTTTTTATTTTATTATTACTTTTCAGGAGGAAGAACATGAAAAAGATTTTATCAATCATTTTGGTACTCGCGCTCATACTTGCAACGCTTGCCGTTTTCACAGGCTGTGAAGACAAAAAGACGGGCGGAGAAGACATAGCACCCGTGGGCGGCGAAGAGCAAAACGGCGGTGAAGAATCGGGCGGAGAAGACGCTGATGCCGAAGACGACTTCAAAATCGGCTTTATTTTCCTGCATGACGAAAACTCTACTTACGACAAAAACTTTATGGATGCCGCAACGGCAGCCAAAGAAGCTCTCGGACTTTCCGACGACCAGGTAATATTCAAGGCAAACGTTCCCGAAACGGCAGAATGCTACGAAGCAGCTGCAGACCTTGTTGACGCAGGATGCGATATCGTGTTCGCAGACAGCTTCGGTCATGAAGACTTCATGATTCAGGCGGCGGAAGAATTCCCGGACGTTGTATTTGCACACGCAACCGGCACGAAAGCACACACGGAAAACCTCCCCAACTTCTTCAATGCATTTGCATCCATTTATGAAGGCAGATTCCTTGTAGGCGTTGTTGCAGGTCTCAAACTCAACGAAATGATAGAAGAAGGCAAAATTACCGCAGAAGAAGCAAAGATCGGCTACGTAGGCGCTTATCCTTATGCAGAAGTTAAATCGGGATACACGTCGTTCTTCCTCGGCGTACGCTACGTTTGTCCGTCGGCTACGATGGAAGTTAAGTTTACAAACTCGTGGTTTGATATAGCGGCTGAAAAAGAAACGGCCAACGCGCTCATCGCTGACGGCTGCGTACTTCTCTCTCAGCACGCTGACTCCGAAGGCGCTCCGAAGGCATGCGAAGAAGCAGGCGTTCCGAACGTTTCCTACAACCTCGACACACGCGAATGGGGCCCCAATACATACCTCGTATCCTCGAAGATCAACTGGGAACCCTACTTTGAACACCTCGTTAACTGCGTAAAAGAAGGCAAGCCGATTGAGCAGGATTACTGCTACGGTCTCGGCGAAGGTTCCGTTGAAATCCTCGGCCTCAACGACGCTGTTGTAGCCGCAGGCACCGCTGAAAAAGTTGAAGAAGTTAAGGCTCAGTTCCTCGCAGGAACGCTCAAAGTATTCGATACCGATACCTTCACGGTAAACGGCGAAAAGCTTGAAAGCTACCTTGCAGACGTTGATTCCGACGAAGCGTTCACACCCGACACGGAAGTTGTTTCCGACGGTTACTTCCACGAATCCGAATTCCGCAGCGCACCTTACTTCGACGTAGACATTGACGGAATTACAATTAAATAAACAAATTTGAAATATGACCTCATGCGGGGCGAAAACCCCGCTTGAGGCATTTTCGTTTTGAAGAAGAAATACGGCGCGCCGCGCTTCTTCTTGAAAACGAAAGCGAAAGACAGATTGGGGGACAAGCAGTGAGCTGCGCAATCGAACTTAAAAACATCACAAAGACGTTCGGAAACATTGTTGCGAACAAAAACGTTCATCTCAGCGTAAACAAGGGCGAGATACTGTCGATACTCGGTGAAAACGGCAGCGGAAAAACGACTCTTATGAATATGATTTCCGGAATATACTATCCCGACGCGGGAGAAATATATATTGACGGAAAAGAAGTTGTAATAAGATCTCCCAAAGACGCTTACGACCATAAAATCGGAATGATTCACCAGCATTTCAAACTCGTCGACGTTTTTTCGGCAACCGAAAATATAATTTTGGGACTTGAAGACGAGAAGAAGTACGATTTGAAAGCGGCGAAAAAGAAAGTCAAGGAAATCGGGGACAAATACGGCTTTATCGTGGACCCGGACAAGAAAATATATGAAATGTCGGTGTCCGAAAAGCAGACGGTTGAAATAATCAGAGTACTGTACAGAGGCGCGGATATTCTCATTCTCGACGAGCCGACGGCGGTGCTTACGCCGCAGGAAACGGGAAAACTGTTTGAAATTCTGCGCAATATGAAAAAAGACGGAAAGTCGATAATTATAATTACGCATAAACTTCACGAGGTGCTCGAGATTTCCGACAGAGTAACGGTGTTAAGAAAAGGCGAATACATAGATACCGTAAATACGTCCGAGACAAACGAATCCCAGCTTACCGAAATGATGGTGGGCAAAAAGATTTCATTAAATATCGCGAGAGACGAGCCGCAAAACCCGCAGGACAGGCTTTTCGTGTCGGGAATAAACTGCATAAGCAGAGAAGGCGTGCCGCTGCTCAATAACGTGTCGTTCACGGTGAAATCGGGCGAGATATTCGGGATTGCGGGAATTGCCGGAAGCGGACAGAGAGAGCTTCTTGAATCAATAGCGGGACTTCAGAAAATAAATACGGGAAATATCGACTATATAGACCCCAAAACCGGAAAAAAAGAAAACCTCTGCGACAAAACTCCCATGCAGATAAGGGAAATGGGCGTAAGACTGTCGTTCGTGCCGGAAGACAGACTCGGAATGGGACTTGTCGGCAATATGAGTATAATAGACAATATGCTTCTCAGAAGCTACCGTAAAGGAAATTCGGTGTTTTTGAAGCGTAAAGAGCCGAAAACCCTTGCCGACGACGTAATAAAGCAGCTCGAAGTGGTAACGCCGAGTGCAAACACCCCCGTAAGACGCCTTTCGGGCGGCAACGTTCAGAAGGTCCTCGTGGGAAGAGAAATAGCGTCGTCGCCGACGGTTCTCATGGCGGCGTACCCGGTAAGAGGTCTTGATATAAACTCATCATATATGATATACAATCTGCTCAACGAGCAGAAACGCAGGGGAGTCGCCGTAATATTCGTGGGCGAGGACCTCGACGTTCTGCTTGAACTGTGCGACAGAATACTCGTGCTTTGCGGCGGCAGAGTGAGCGGAATTGTGGACGCAAGAAGCGCGACTAAGGAAGAAATAGGCTTGCTTATGACGAAAGTAAGCAAGGATGAGGGTGCTGACAATGACCGATAACGTAAAAAACCAGGTTCACGAACCGTTAATTCGTGTAAGAAAACGCTATACGATGCGTTGGTATAAGTCGTGGGCGGTAAGAGTAATCGCGGTAATAGCGGCGCTTCTGATATGCGCTCTTGTAATCGTGCTTCTTACCGGTTATAATCCCATAGACGTGTATAAGGCCATGATAGAGGGCAACTTCGGCAACGCGAGAAAGATGTGGAACACCTTCCAGGAGCTCGCATTCTTGCTTTGCATATCGCTTGCGGTAACGCCCGCGTTCAAAATGAGATTCTGGAACATAGGCGCCGAGGGACAAACCCTTATAGGCGGACTTGCGTCGGCGGCGTGCATGATATATCTTGCGGACAAGCTTCCGCTCCCGGTGTATTACCTTGTAATAATCGCGGCAAGCATACTTGCCGGAATGATATGGAGCCTTATTCCCGCGTTCTTCAAGGCGAAGTTCGGCACGAACGAAACGCTGTTTACGCTTATGATGAACTACGTCGCGGTGCAGCTCGTGTCCTTCTTCATAGTTTTCTGGGAAAATCCGAAGGACTCCAACACCGTAGGCGTTATAAACAGAAAAACGCATGCCGGCTGGCTTCCGACGATAGCGGACAATAAATATCTTCTCAACATACTCGTAGTCGCGGCGCTGACTATTGCAATGTACGTGTATCTCAAATACAGTAAACACGGATATGAAATATCCGTCGTCGGCGAAAGCGAAAACACGGCAAAATATATAGGCATCAACGTAAAGAAGGTTATAATGCGCACCATGGCGCTTTCGGGCGCTTTGTGCGGAATTGCGGGATTGCTTCTCGTCGCGGGCACCGACCATACCATAAACACGACGACCGTCGGAGGCATGGGCTTTACTGCGATAATGGTATCCTGGCTTGCAAAATTCAATCCGATAGTGATGACGCTCACGTCGTTTATCCTCGTCTTTCTGGACCGCGGGGCGAGCGAGATTGCGACGAGGTTCAAGCTGAACGAGAGTATGTCGGATATGCTCACCGGAATAATTCTTTTCTTCATCATAGGATGCGAGTTCTTCATCAATTATAAAATCATGATTAAAAAGAGCCGGAAGGAGGAAAAGTGATGCTTATATCCACGATAATCAATAAGTCAATCGTGCAGGGAATTCCTCTTTTGTTCGGTTCCACGGGCGAAATCATCACCGAAAAATCCGGAAACCTCAATCTCGGTATCCCGGGAATAATGTACGTCGGCGGCAGTACAGGAATTTTGGGCGCGTATCTTTATGAAAAGTACGCCGCAACCCCGTCTCCGTTCTGGTGTATAGTAATACCGCTTGTTTCGGCGATACTCGGCTCGGGGCTTCTCGCACTGCTTTATTCGTTTCTCACCGTAACGCTCCACGCGAACCAGAACGTTAC
>JAGDBE010000171.1 GCA_017959195.1 Clostridia bacterium
CGTCGGAAATTGCCGAAGAGGTTGAAGAAGCAGCCGTCAAGGCAAAGGAAACCGCAGAAGAAGTAAAAGAAGCAGCCGAGGAAGTAAAAGAAGAAGCAGAGTCGGCAGCCGAAGAAGTAAAGGACGCTGCGGAAGCAGCAGCGGAAGCAGTTGAAGAAGCTGCAAAAGACGCTGAATAAGCACAAATAAAATATGACCGAAGATACTTTTCTTCGGTCATTTTTGTAAAGAAAAGACATTCGGAGGAAAAATGTTTATACCGGACAGAATGTACGATACCGTTTACGATATACCCGACGGATATTTCACCGAAAACGGAATAAAATATTTGTTTGTTGATATAGACAATACGCTTGTGCCGTATGAGAATACGTCTCCCACAAAAGAAAACCTCATGTGGTTCGAAAAATTGAAAAAGCTTGGGATAACCCTGCTTTTGGTGTCGAATAACGGCGAAGAACGGGCGAAAGAATACGTAAAAGACGTCGGGTATAAATATATGGCCGATATGAAAAAACCGCTCATAAAGCGGTATAAAGCGTTTATGAAAGAAAACGGCGCAAATAAGGATAACAGCATGGCGATAGGCGACCAGATTTTTACCGATATCGCATCTGCAAAGAGGATAGGCATGAAAGCGGTCCTCGTAAAGCCGATAAACGATAAAAAGACGGCGTTTTTCATATTCAAGAGAATAATGGAAAAGCCGTTTCTGGCAGTATATAAATCACGCGAAAAAAGAAGAAATAAGACAAAAAGAGAGGGAAATATATGAAAAACGCTCCGTTTTTCGGACCGGGCGGCAATTCGGACAGCTTCAATAACCTGAAAAGAAGGACTGCCGACGCGCCCGCGTGGGTAAAGGAATTCGGACTTGACGCATACGAGTACGAGGCGGGCAGAGGCGTAAACGGCTCTCCCGAAATGTTTGCCGAAATAGGAAAGAACGCAAAAGAAGCCGGCATTAAAATATCGATACATGCGCCGTATTTCATCTCCCTTTCGTCGCTGGAAGAGGAAAAACGGCTCGGCAGCGCCAGATACATAATAGAAAGCGCAAGGGCGCTGTCTTTTATGGGCGGTGAAACCATTGTCATTCACGCGGGCTCCTGCGCAAAAATTGACAGAATCACTGCGACGGAATACGCGAAACGCGCGATGCATCACGCGATTTCCGAACTTGATAAACTCGGACTGTACGGCTTCAGACTCGGTATCGAGACGATGGGCAAAGTGAATCAGCTCGGCACGCTCGACGAGGTGCTGGAACTGTGCACCGTTGACGAAACGGTGGTCCCCGTGGTTGATTTCGGTCATATGAACGCGCGCGAGCAGGGCGGAGTTTTCAAAAGTCCCGACGACTATAAGCGCGTTTTTGACGAAATATCAAAGAAAAAAGGCGCAAAATACGCCGAAAATCTGCATTGTCATTTTTCAAAAATAGAATATACCACGGGCGGCGAAAAGAGACACTTAACGTTTGAAGATACCGTTTTCGGCCCCGATTTCGAGCCGCTTATGAAGGCGGTAAGCGATATGGGAATAACCCCGACTTTCATATGCGAGTCCGACGGAACGCAGGCTGAGGACGCGCTTGCCATGAAAAAATACTATTTATCGCTGAAATAATAAAAAAGAGGGACAGTTTTGAAAGAAACAAAGAAAAAAAGCGGACTTTCCGATATGTCGGAGCTGTTCGGAAAAATGAAAAAGGCGTCGGAAACGGAATTTGACGGCATTTTGGCGGTTTCCGAAACCAACAGAAGATACGCGTCGAAATTTTATTCGTCCGACGGATATGTTTTTATGAACAAAAACGCCTGCGCGTTCATCACCGATTTCAGATATTTCGGCGCGGCAGAAGAAGCGCGGAAAAAGGGCCTTATTCCGCCTGACACGCAGATTATCCTGCAGGATAAGGATATGTGGAATTTGATAAAACGTATAGCCGGCGACGGAAAGCGGATTTTGTACGAGGAAGACTTCTTAACGGTAAACGGCTTTGAAAAAATAAGGGAAAAACTTTCAAAATACGACCTTGTACCCGGAGCGTCGGCGCTTTTCGAAAAAATGAGGGCGCAGAAAGACGAAAACGAGATAAAAAACATCAAAAAAGCGCAGAAAATCACCGATAAAGCGTTTGAATATATCGTAAACTTCATTTCCGACAACCTCGGCAGAGACGAGCTTACGGAAGAACGCGTCGCCCTTGAAATCGAGTACTTTATGAGGAAAAACGGAGCGTCGGGAATCGCTTTCGACACCATAGCCGTGTCGGGAAAGAAAACGGCGATGCCGCACGGCGCGCCCGACGGCACAAAAATCAAAAAGGGCTTTCTTACGCTTGATTTCGGCGCAAAATATAACGGCTACTGCTCTGATATGACGAGAACGCTGTGTATCGGAAAACCCACCGGAAAGATGAAAGACGTTTACGATACCGTTCTTTGCGCGCAAAGTTCGGCGCTTGAATATATCTCGGCGGGAAAGACCGGAAAGCAGATTGATGCGGTGGCGAGAAACTATATCGCAAAAAGGGGCTACGACGGTACCTTCGGACACGCGCTCGGACACTCTTTGGGACTTGAAATTCACGAAAAGCCGACGTTTTCGCCGTCATGTCCGGAAAAAATCCCCGAAAACGCGGTTCTCAGCGTCGAGCCGGGTATATATATTCCGGGCGGATTCGGCGTGAGAATAGAGGATATCGTGCGAGTAACGCAAAAAGGGTGCGAAAATTTAACGCAAAGCGGTAAAGAATTGCTTATTTTGTAAAAAAAGTATTGCAAAGAGCGAAAAAATATAGTATAATATCTGTATGATTTTTGTTATAATAATTTGGAGGACTATTTTATGATTACAGCAGGCGATTTCAGAAACGGACTTACGTTCGACATGGACGGCAGCGTAATGCAGATTATTGAATTTCAGCACGTAAAACCCGGAAAAGGAGCCGCATTTGTAAGAACCAAACTCAGAAACGTAATAACCGGCGCGGTTATTGAAAAGACGTTCAACCCGACGGATAAATATCCGACGGCGCTCGTTGAGAGAAAAGAAATGCAATATCTTTACAACGACGGCGAACTCTACTACTTCATGGATATGGAGTCGTTTGAACAGCTTCCGATAGACAAGGCGAAGCTCGGCGACAACTTCAGATTCGTAAAAGAAGAAATGATGTGCAAGATAATGTCGTATAAGGGCAACGTTTTCGGAGTTGAACCTCCCATGTTCGTTGAACTTAAGGTTACCGAAACCGAACCCGGCTTCAAGGGCGACACGGCAACGGGAGCGTCAAAGCCCGCAACGCTTGAAACAGGCGCTCAGATAAAGGTTCCGCTGTTTATAGATATAGGCGACGTTTTGAGAATAGACACAAGAACGGGAGAATATCTCGAAAGAGCGTAATTTTGTTGTAAAATAAGGAGATTATTATGGATATCAAGGAAAAAGTATCTCATCTTATGGGACTTATTGAGGGCATGGAATATGACCTCACCACAAAAGAAGGAAGAATCATTGCTGAAATAATGGATATTCTTTCGGATATGGCTGACGAGATAGCAGGCATAAACGAAGACGTCGATACGCTTTACGACTATGCCGACGAACTCGACGAGGACTTGGGAGCAGTTGAAAGCGAACTTTACGGCGAATGCTGCTGCGACGAAGACGACGAGTGCGCAGATTGCGATGAATACGATAACTGCGACGGCGAAAACTGCATAAAATTCTCCGACGACGAGGAATAAAGGATAAAGGTCCAAAAGAATAAAACAAAAAGGATACTTGAAAAAGTATCCTTTAATAAAATTCCGATGGATAAGTAATTAATAAATTTCCGACGGGTAATGGCGCATAAAAAGCGGAAAAAATCACTTTTTCGACTGCTCGTTTATGTCTCCCCACTCGTTGTAATACTTGTTTTCTTCTTCCGTCCTTCTGGCAAGGGAATCATAGAGTTCTTTTCTCTTTTCGGGATCGCGCATTATTTCTCTCTGATTTTTGCCGAAGACGTATAAAACGTAGCCGAGTAAAGCGACGCCGATGATGAAGATTATTGACCAAAATATTGTTTCACCCATTATAAAGCCCCCTCTCACTCATTTTTATAACATAAAGAAGTATAATTGTCAAGACTTAATAAAGATTTTCAGGAGACACCTATGCACCACATGAGAGATTTTGGAAACTTTCAGGACCAGCCCGGAGAGTTCGAACCGCTTCATAAGAAGAATATAATTTCCGATGAAGAAGCGCTGAAGCTGGAGCAGGATTTTATCGACGCATATTCAAAGAAGTCGAAAAGCTCACTTAAGACGTTTTTGCGGATGTATAAACATTTTATCCCGCAGATTTTCGTTTCGTTTATTTTTTACATAATTCAGGTAGCCCCCGCAATTCTTTCCCCGATAATCAC
>JAGDBE010000172.1 GCA_017959195.1 Clostridia bacterium
AAAACATCAAATTTGCGGTATGTTCGCACTAAACATTCGGCTACAAAACTATAAAGGAATCAGCTCTCTTTGGTTACTTTCTCTCCCCTTAGAGAAAGTAACGAGAGAAATCAAAAAATCCGCGCGTCTTTTGACATGCGGATTTTTTGATTATTTATAAAAGCTTATGATGCTTTTTTTAAGATTTTCAATTATTCTTTTTTCGAGTCTGGAGATATAGGACTGAGAAATCCCGAGGGTATCTGCGACGTCCTTCTGGGTTTTTTCTCTGCCGTCGGGGTCATTAAGCCCGAATCGCATTTCAATTATTGCTCTGTCGCGTTTATTAAGTTTTCTGACCGCGGAGCGCAGAACGCTTTTCTCCTCTTCTTTCTCGATATTTTTATCGACCGTATCCTCATCGGTGCCGAGAATATCCGAAAGAAGCAGTTCGTTTCCGTCCCAGTCCACGTTGAGCGGTTCCTCAAGCGAGACGTCGTTTTTACTTTTGGCGTTCTTTCTGATATACATCAGTATCTCGTTTTCTATGCAGCGTGAAGCGTAGGTGGCAAGTTTAATATTCTTTTCGTTCTTGAAAGTATTAATTGACTTTATGAGTCCGAGCGTTCCTATTGAAATGAGGTCCTCGATATTAATTCCTGTATTTTCAAAGCGTTTGGCGATATAGACGACGAGTCTCAAGTTATGCTCCACAAGCACGTTTATCGCGTCGCGGCGGTCCTTTTCGTCTCCTGATGAAATCGCCTTTATATATTCGCTCTCCTTTTCTTTCGGGAGCGGCGGCGGAAGAACGTCGGTGCCGTTTATGTAAAAAACGGAGTCTTCGGAAAAAAATCTTCGTATTTTTCCGAAAAATTTCTTTATCAGTCTGATTCCGAACTTGATATACGACATTTTCTTTTCCTTTCAAAACGATATTATATCTGCAAGACCGAATACGGAATAATTCCGTCTTTCCCGTTATACCCTTGTTCTGTTGAGCCGTCGAGTGCGACGAGCGCTTTTATTTCATAAGTCTTTCCGTCTTTTTCGACTTCGGTTTTATCGGGAAGCAGCGCAGGCATGACCGTGCTTCCCGCGACAGTGGAGACGGAAACGTATCTGAATTTATATTTCACCGCGGTTTGCGCGTCGGTTTTCATTATACCGATTAAATTCTCAAAATCCATTTTTTCTCTTGCCTTCGCGCAGGAAATCACTATCACCGGCATATCCGTATATGCGTCTTTGAACACGTTTCCGCTGTCGCAAAGAAATTCGAATTTCGCATTTTTGCCCATAATTCCGATAATTCCCGTGATTTCGCTTTTATCCGCCCTGTTTTTCAGTATCCTTTGGAAAATCCTCACGACAACAAAGGAGATGAAAAAAAAGACCGCTGCCGCAATAGGTTTCAAGCTTACGTCCGTTCTTTTGTAAACCTTATATTTATACGCCGTTTCGTATATGAAATACATTATCCCCGCGAGAAGCATATTTACGCTTGCAAACACGAAGTTCGCCTTTAGATTTTCCTTTACCGTCTTTTTCCCGAACGCGATAAGGCACATTATTATCATAAAGAAGGCGCTGAAAAGCCATTTATACGCTGTCTGCATATAGATTGCCGCAACGCCGTACGCGCCTCCGACAAACGCCGCAAGCGTAAAGCGCAAATAGGATTTTTTCACGTTCAATATCTTTGCGCTCGCGTATATCGCGATGAAATCCGCCGCGAAATTCACCAAAAACAGCACGTCTGCATATACGACCATGTTCCGCCACCCGTAAATTCGTTTTCTCCTTAAATTATATTATCGCATGCACGAAAAAAATGTCTGATTATGTTATATAAAAAATATAAATTTCAGAATATCACAGGCGCTTTCCGAATAGTATTTACTGTAATTACGAAATGAGGTGCGGTTTTGTTCAGCGGATTATTGAAAATCAAACTTGCAACGGCTTCGGGCGCGGTGCCGCTCGGAGAAAACTACGTTTACGTGAAAACCGACGGCTTTGAAAGTGTGAATAACCACGATTTTGCCCCGACGTACAACGTAAGCGGCGTAAACTACAATTACAGACTTCTGACCGACTCGTCGGGCATAACGGACGCGATAAAGATTGAGTCGCCGGACCCCGCGCTGTCGAAGGACAGACTTTCAAACGCCGTTCCCTACGCGATTTCCGACATATACGTAAACGTTCCGAACTATTTCCCCGTAATCGTAAACAAAATTCAGACCTATGCGGGAGAGACGAGCGTGCTCACAATAAATCTCGTTCCTGTTTCGTCGGATTTTCCCAACACCGTAAACGGAAACATTGTCTACAACGTTACGCCCAACGCCCTGCTTACAAAAACCGAAAAGCAATACGAAAGCAGTCCCGAAAGCGCGTCTCCCGACGTTCTGAAAACCGTTAAAATTCCAGAAACGATTTCCGTTCATCTCGGCGCTCCAAACGAAAACGCCGAAAACGTTTACGTCTCGTTTACCGACTACATAAAAAACGTCGCTTCGTCGGAAATATATCCCACGTGGCCCGATGAAACGCTCAAAGCGAACATTCTCGCAATAATCTCGCTCACTCTTAACAGAATCTATACCGAGTGGTACCCGAGCCAGGGGTACGATTTCGACATCACCGCCTCAACGCAGTACGACCACTCCTTCGTTTACGGAAGAAACATATTTGAAAACATAAGCATGCTCGTCGACGAGCTGTTCAATTCCTACATTGTGAGAACGGGCAGTGCAAATCCCCTTTTCGCAAGCTACTGCGACGGACTGAGAACAATATGTCCGGGACTTCAGCAATGGGGCTCCGAAGCGCTCGGAAACGAGGGCTTTTCGGCGGAGAGCATTCTTAAAAGGTATTACGGCGACGACATTCAGATAAAAATGACCGACGAAATTGCGTCGGACACGAAATCCTACCCCGGCGAGCCGTTAAAATTCGGCGATACGGGTTCAGACGTCGAAACTATACGGCGCCAGCTTTATATAATATCGTTCAACTATCCCGTAATTCCGAGAATAAATCCCCTTTTGAGCTTGTACGACAGCGCCGCCGAGACGGCGGTGAGGATCTTTCAGGAAATATTCGGACTTGACGTTACGGGAGTGGTCGATCTTGCGACGTGGTACAAGATTTCCTACGTCTATTCCTCGGTTTCAAAACTTTCGGAACTTTACGGCGACGGAGACCCCGGCGGTATTTCCGTAAACCCTCCCGACACGACGATAAAGCGGGGCGACAGAGGAAACACGATACGGCTTTTGCAGTATATGCTGACTTATATAAGCCTCTTTTATCCGAGCGTCATGCCGCTTGAGACAGACGGCTTTTTCGGGCAGTTCACTGAGGAAGCGGTAAAAGAGTTTCAGGGAACGTTTTCGCTGGAAATAACGGGCGTGGTAACGCCTGACGACTGGGACGTCATTTATTCTGTGTACAACTCCATTTTAGAGACGGTAACGCCGGATCTTAACGACCAGAACTATCCCGGTTCCCCGCTTTCCGTCGGGGATTCCGGCGACAACGTGAGTCTTATGCAGATTTATCTCGGAAAAATATCAGCAGTATATCCGGAAATTCCCGATATAGACGCAGACGGAATATTCGGGTTACGCACAAAAGAGGCGGTGGAAGCTTTTCAAAGGCGGTTTAATCTTAAGGTTACGGGAACAATCGACCTGCTGACGTGGGAAGAAATCGTTGAAATATATAACTTTATAACGAGGACGACGGAAGAAACGGAATGAAAACAGAGACGAAAACAACCGAAAACAACGCATATGAGCGCATAAAACAGATCCTTCCGAAAAGCGTTTTTTCATCCCTCGAAAAATCGGAAAACATACCGGAAAACATATCGGAAATACGCCTGCGCGCAAACGGCGCGTCTTCCCTTACAATCGCGGGAGAAAACTATTATCT
>JAGDBE010000173.1 GCA_017959195.1 Clostridia bacterium
ATTTTCAGACAACGGTTCATATTCTGGACGACGGAGTCGGCATTTTCAAAAAAATCAAGGACTATTTTGGGTTCGGTTCGCTCGATGACGCGATAATCGAGCTTTCAAAGGGCAAACTGACGACCGATAAACAGCGTCATTCGGGCGAGGGAATCTTTTTCACGTCGCGGATAATGGACGATTTCTGCATTTATTCCGACCAAAAGGCGTATTTCTTCAACAAATACGAAGAAGAAAACACAAAAGACTTTGAAATCGATCAAAACGGCGCGACCTACGTTCTTCTCCGCCTTTCAAACTCGTCAAAAAAGCAGCTGCGCGACGTTTTTGACCGCTATACGAACGACGACGGCGATTTTTCCAAAACGACGATCCCGATAAAGAATATAATAGGCGCAACGCCGATCTCGCGTTCGCAGGCAAAGCGCGTTTGCAGCCGTCTTGAGAACTTCAAGGAAGTCGAGATAGACTTTACGGACGTTGATTTTATCGGTCAGGGCTTCGCGCACGAAATGTTCGTCGTTTTCGCAAATAATCACCCCGACGTCAAGCTCATACCGACAAATATGAACGACGACATAAGAAAAATGCACCGCCACGTTCTTGCGTGACTTTATAAGCAAAACCCGGCAAGCCGCACGGCTTGCCGGGTTTTTGATTATTTTTTATCGTCCGATTTTATAACGATCGGCTCGTTTTGGCTTTCAAAATTTTTCACGCACTGCCTGACGAGATACAATATCTGACCGTTTATCGAGCGACCCTCGTACTCGGCAACATATTTGAGTTTTTGATGCAATTCGGGATCAATTTCGATACCCAGATGCTTATTTGACTTGTTTCTCATACCGTCCACCTCAAAAAATCTTAATTCAAGTACATTTTAAGATTATTTTGTGGTATAATGTTTGAAGTATACTTGATTAAAGTATACTATATTTGGAGGGCGGATATGATTTGTGCATTTTTCGGGCATCGCGATTGCCCTGATTCCATAAAATCTAAACTTTTTGAAACAATAAAATCTCAAATCGAGCAAGGAACAACTCAATTTTATGTCGGAAATAACGGAAAATTCGATGCTATGGTGTTATCGTGCCTGCGAGAATTAAAAAAAGAATATCCGGAAATTCACTATACGGTAGTTCTTGCTTATATTCCAAAAAACTCGGGCATATACCAGCCGGAAGAGACGATTATTCCCGAAGGCATAGAGCTCGTTCCGAAGCATTTTGCCATTGATTTCAGAAATAGAAATATGGTTGAAAAAGCAGACATGGTAATTGCTTATGTGTCCCGCTCTGTCGGCGGGGCAGCAAAATATGTAAACAAGGCAAAGAGCAAGGGCGCGAAAATAATAAATCTTGCAAAAGAGTAAAAAAAGCAGTCTTTCGACTGCTTTTTCTTTATATCACGTAATTTCCGCCGTCGTTGCCGTCCTTTGCGAGGTCGGCGAGGGTGATACGATCGAAAAATCCGTTTATCATCGCCGAAAACTCTTTCCACATACCGAGCGTGCGGCAACTCTCGCGTCTCTCGCAGAGCGGCGCGTTCTCGGCAAGGCAGGCGACGGGAGCTAAGTCGCCCTCGGTCACGCGGAGGATCTCGCCGACGGTGTAGTCGGACGGCTCGCGGTTGAGCCGGTAGCCGCCGCCCTTGCCGTGCAGGGCCTCAATCATTCCGGCCTTTGACATATCGGTCATTATCCCTTCAAGATATTTTTGCGAAATATCCTGCCGCGACGCCACGTCTTTGAGCGGAATGTACCCACCCGTGTTGTTTTCCGCGAGATCTATCATCACGCGAAGCGCGTATCTTCCCCTTGTTGAAATCTTCATTATGTCAATTCTCCGTATTTTTATATTTCCGCGACGGCTTCTATTTCGAGAAGCGAGCCCTTAGGAAGCGCCGACGCTTCAATGAGCGTTCTCGCGGGTTTTTCGGTAAAAAACCTGCCGTAAACCTCGTTAAAATCCGCAAAATCGGATATATTTGCGAGAAAACAGGTCGTTTTTACGACCTTTGAAAGATCGCTTCCGGCGGCAATCAGTACCGCAGAGAGATTTTTTATCGCGTTTTCGGTCTGTTTCGCAATATCGCCCGAAATTTTGCCGTCACTGTCGATCCCGAGCTGTCCCGACGTGAAAACAAAGCCGCCGCTGACTGTCGCCTGCGAGTACGGACCCACCGTCGCCGGCGCTTTTTCGGTAAAAATCTTATTCATAGCTCAATCCTGAAAGAGAGGCGTGGAGAGGTATCTGTCGCCCGTGTCGGGGAGCAGTACCACGATGTTTTTGCCCTCATTTTCGGGACGTTTTGCAAGTTCGATGGCGGCTGCCGTGGCGGCGCCCGACGAAATACCGACGAGAACTCCCTCCTTTTTGCCGATGAGTTTGCCGACGGCGCACGCGTCCTCGTTGGAAACGGGGATAATTTCATCGTAAATTTTGGTGTTCAGGACGTCGGGAACGAACCCCGC
>JAGDBE010000174.1 GCA_017959195.1 Clostridia bacterium
CTCTTTAAGAATTCCTTATAATACGGCTGAATATCAAACGGCTGCTTTGCGGTATTCTTCTGTATCATAGCGTTTTCGCGTTCCTTGTCTTCAATCGGGATACCGTGTTCCTTCTTATATTCCGCAACCTTTTTTACCGCGTCCATGCGCTCCTTAAAAAGTTTTGCGATATCATTGTCGATCTTGTCTATTTCCACGCGGATTTCATTCAAAGATTCCATTTTTTACTCCTGAATATTATATAATTAGATTAATAATATAATATTATAACATTTATTTACATTACTGTCAATTAAAATCTTCTTATATTATGCAAAGAGCAAGGCGTTTGACCTTGCTCTTTATATATTCTTTAAATAAGTGTTATTTGAGATTCTTTACCATTCTCGTTGCAATTGCCAGCGCCTGCTCGCGGGTTGCCTGCGCGTATCCTATTGCAGCTTCCGCCTCGGTTGTCGCTCTCGGCGCGAATAGATTGTCTCCGATACCGTTTATTATGCCGTTTGCCGCCATAAAGTAAACGCTCGGCTTTGCCCAGTCGGAAATGTTCGCGTCATCTGCAAACGGTTCGGGCATTGCGAACTGTCCTATGAATATATCCGCATATTCCGCATCTCTGCTAATTTCCCAACCTACAATCATAACCTTCTTAAATACTCTTGCAAGCATCGTTGCGGCCTGCTCTCTGTTAAGAAGCGTATTCGGTTCGAAGGTCGTTGCGCTCGTGCCGGTTGTGATGCCGAGATTGTAGGCCTTCAATACGTCGAGATCGTTCGTGTCTGTAAACGGGTTGCTTGCAGCGGATTCTGCTTTTTCACCCGAAAGGGCTTCATACGCCTTAACGCTTACTGCGGCAAATTCCGCGCGCGTTATAGGCAGAGTGAGGTCTGCGCTTCTGAGTGTATCGGGAATAAGTCCGAGCTTGTCCGCTTCGGCAAGTTCAGCCTGCGCCCAGTCGGAAGCCTGCAAATTGAGAAAGTCGAAGTTTGTAAGTATTCTCATATTAGAGCCGGTCGTGTGGCGTTCCATATAAAACATATCAAAATCGACTATATCTCCGACGTTGATTCCGAGAGCCGGCGCTATTTCGTCAAGCGATATTTCGGCGCTTTCTTCGCCGTGAACGCCGCCAAGGTCTATTACGAGCATATTGTTGAAGAATACCCATACGTCGTCGTCTCCGCTGAATATAAACTGTCCGTTCTTAACGTATTTGAATTTTGTATGGATTTCAACGGAAAAATGGTAGTTGTGGCCGTCGTCAAACGTTTCGCCGTCAAGCGTATATAAATTACCGAAAAGCTCGTTGTCGACAGGGAAGTAGCCGTCTAAATAATTGCCGTTTTCATCAATGCTTGAATCGATTTCCCAATATCCGTAATAATCTTCAAAATCAGTCGGACGAAGAGTAAGCGTTTTGGTCGTCGTCATATTAACGCCCGGAACGTCGTTGAAGAAAGCGTTCAGATTGTCAAGCGTAATATCTTCGCCGAAACATTCACGCCATACAGGCAGATTATATACGGGCTTCTTATCTTCGCCGAGAATATCCATTACGAGTCCGTCAACTCTTGTAATGTTTCCTTCGAAAAGTACGCCGTCAGCATTGAAATCGCGTACAGTAACGTTGAGATCAATGTTCTGTGCGTATGAAACGACAGAAAGCAATATTACAGAAGCAAATATCGCAAGAATTAAAGATAAAACCTTTCTTTTCATGATTAAACCTCCTGAATAATTAAAATTACACTATTTTATATTTTCAAGCATTGCTGTAAAACAAACCTTGTCATCATCACCGTTTTTTGCTGAAAGATAGTATTTATCGTCCTCGGAACCGGTAAAGATTTCAAATATTTCATCATTTTTAATCTCTGATAAATAGGTCAAAGTAAGCGATTTTCCGCGTAAATCCTTGATTTTACCGTAAAAATAATCGGCAAAAATATCGGGATAAAACGTATTGTTCATATGTAAATTGTGGTCGAGAGAGGAATAGTATGCTTTTCGAACATCTGTTCTTTTTGCATCGGGGAAATCTTTGTATCTTGAAGCGTTTATAAGGTAAGTATCGGTGTCTGACGGGGTAATAACGCCGAGAGAATCGAGAACGGACGGCCGGAGAATATGACGGGTTTCAAAATTTATAAGCGTCCAGTAAGATGATGCGTAAGCGCATCTTTTTGAATTTACGAACACGTCGAAATCTCTGATATAAAAAACGCCTTTGACGCATCTTGGATAAGTGCGTATTTCAATTTCATCATTGAATTTTATATTGTCAAAAAAATCTACCGTTATATTGGTGAGAACGAATATAAAATTATTCTGACGCATGAGATTATAAGTGATACCGAATGAATCAAGATCTTTTTCAGCTGCTTGCTGAAAGAACTTGAACAATGCGGAAAGCTTGATATTCTCATTTTCGTAAACGTCGTAATTTTCGACCTTTTTGACTATAACGCTTGCCATTTTTGCCTTTTCTCCTTTTTTTATAATCCCCCGAATTATATAAAATTCTTATTTTATATAATTAGATATATATAATTCCCTACAGAAACAATAAGCTGCCGAAATCGTATAACGGCTCGTCAGACAGCGAAACAACGCTTATTCCCTTTGAAGAACAAAAATCATTTATTCTTTTATATTCGCTGTGTGCCTGAATGCAGCCGCAGAAATATAAAATTTTGTTATACAGTCCCGATGCGCCGCCGATAAATCCGTTTTTATATCCTTCAAGCTTTACTTCATATTTTTCAAGAAGCAAAACGTCCATCCCGGCACGTGTACATTTTTGATATATACCTTTGTCCTCTGTTATTATGGAATTTTCGTCAACTATGCAGACATTGCATTTTGCATATCCCTGATTAACGTCGATTTTTTTAAGATTATATTTTTCGGCAAGTTCCTTTATCTTTTCGTCTGCGTTTCTTTATTTCCCTATCAGTTTATTGCCGCATATCGCGAAATTAAGCCTGCAATCGTCCGGATATACGCACTTTTCGGTATTTCCAAAGCTCTTTGCCTCGATAATATTATATTTTCCCTGCAATTTATCGAACAAATGTTTGATTTCCCTGTGGCAGACCACATTATTGCCGATTATAAACGAGAAAATGTCGGGATGAGCCGCTACGGGACTGTCAAAAAGGCCGTTTTCGGGCACTTTTATAAGCTCAAAGCCGCACTTTTCAAGGCTTTCGGCACATTTTACGCTTATTTTCGAGCTGACAAGTACGTACATTATGAAAACAGTTTCAGAGCGTCAAACAGGCTCTTAACGGGGATAATTTCGGCGTCTTTTGCAAGTTTTGAAAGCTGCGCCTTGCTCTTTTCGTAATTTCTGTAAGGAATAACTATTTTATCGAATCCGAGACGTATGCTTTCCCTTACTCTCTGCTCAATAAGCGCAATAGCCCTGCATTCGCCCGCAAGGCCTATCTCCCCCATTGCCACGAGTTTTTCGCTTACCGCAATATCCTTATAGCTTGAAATGAGCGAAAGGCATGCGGGAAGGTCTGTCGAGGGGTCGTCAACGTGTAGACCGCCGACTACGTTCATATATACGTCGTTTATTCCGAGTTTGAGTCCGAGACGTTTTTCAAGCACCGCCGAGAGCATTGAAAGTCTGTTGTAATCAAACCCGTTCGACGTTCTTCTCGGAACGTTTAAGAAGCTTTTTGTTACGAGCGCCTGGATTTCCGCAAGTATCGGTCTTGTGCCTTCCATAGCGCAAAGCGTGCAGGTTCCCGAGACGTTGAGCGTTCTCTGCGACAGCAGATATTCAGACGGATTTGTAACTTCCGTCAGTCCTTCGGAATTCATCTCAAATATTCCTATTTCGTTTGTCGAGCCGAATCTGTTTTTGACAGCCCTTAACATTCTGTATGAATACTGCTTGTCCCCGTCAAAATACAAAACCGTGTCAACCATATGTTCAAGGACTTTGGGTCCTGCAATCGCACCGTCTTTGTTGACGTGGCCTACAATTATTACGGATATTCCGTCTGTTTTTGCGCATCTTATAAGCTTTGTCGCGGTGTTTTTCACCTGGGTTATACTGCCTGCAACAGACGAGGACGCGCGGTCAGACATAGCCTGAACCGAGTCGATTATTACTATTTCCGGAGAAGACGCGTTTATTTCGGCAATTACTTCGTCAATATCCGTCTCCGCGTAAATAAGAATATCCTTTCCCGAAACGCCGAGTCTTTTTGCGCGCAGTTTAATCTGAGAAGGAGATTCCTCGCCGGAGACGTAGAGAACCTTCTGCGATTTTCCCAAAACGTCGCAGATCTGCAGTAAAAGCGTTGATTTACCGATACCGGGCTCGCCTGACAAAAGCGTTACCGAACCCTTTACGATTCCGCCGCCGAGCACCCTGTCGAATTCCCCGATACCCGTTACCGAACGCGGCTCTTCCGTTATATCAATACTGTCAATGGAATTTGACAGCGCCTTTTCCCTTTTTATTACCGCTTTTTTAGCGCTTCTTGAGTCAAGTTCCGTTGTATCCTCGTATTCTTCAAGAGTATTCCAGTTTTTGCACGACGGGCACTGTCCGAACCATTTTGCCGTAACGTTTCCGCATTCCGAGCATATGTAGCCTGTTTTAGTTTTCATAATATACCGTCTCCGTTTTCTTCCATGAATTGCAAAACCGATATAAAGATATTGAAAGCAATTTTCTTTTGATATTCGCTGTCTTTGAGTTTATCCGCCTCATCAGAGTTCGACAAAAAGCCGCATTCGACGAGCACCGCGGGCATTTCAAGAGTATTCAGCACACGTATTTTCTTATCCGCTTTTTTGATTTGCCTTTTATTTTCCGGATCTATGAAAAGATTATTATTAGAGCGGATTATTTCTGCAAGGTTTTCGCTTAAATCATTGTTCGGTGAATAATAAACCTGAAGCCCTTTGTATTTCGGAATTTCAAACTTGTTCTGATGAATGCTTATAAATACTGCGCTTTCAAAGCTGTTCGCAAACTCTATTCTGTTTGTTATGTCATACTGCTTTTTGCGCTTTTCCTGTCCTTCCTTATACAAAAGCACGTCGGTTGCTCTTGTCATATGAACGTCGCAGGGCGAAAGAAGAAAATACTGAAAGAGATATTTTGAAACAGAAAGATTTATGTCCTTTTCCACCACTCCGTTGGCAACGGCGCCGCCGTCTTCCCCGCCGTGTCCCGCGTCGATTATGATATTGATCTTTGTTCTCTCTTTTGTGCTAAAAAAGGTCCCTTTACTCTTTTTTGAAAAAAGGCCGGAAAAGCCGAAAACAAGGACAACTATTGCAAAAAAAGCCGAAAATACGATGAATTTCAAGGTGTAAGATAAACTTTGGCGCATACCGTCCTCCAACATATTTTTATACTAAAAATATATTGAAAAACGGCGGAAATAATGCTTATTTTTTCTCTTCCGACGTCTTTAAGCGGATTATACCGCGAAAAGCGAGATAATAAGCTGCCGAAAGCAGAATAACCGAAAGCGCTATGAAAATAAGCTGAAATATTGCGTGCTCGCTCATAAAAAGTATCGATTCGGGCGCGTCGCTTACTCTTGTAAGCGTGTCTTCGGCATATCTGTATTTTGTAAGACCAATATCTATTCCCAATATTTCACCGCAAAAAGCGTATTTTACGATAACGAATACGATTGTCGATACAACTCCCGAAACTTTAACGAAAAACGTGCTTATCATATATCCGAAAGTAACGAGGAAAGAAGGAAGAAATGCAACAAGCGAGTATTTCAGCCCGGTAAGCGCGCAAAGACCTTCTCCCCTGCCCGCGTCAATCTTTATTTTATCCCTCTGCGCGTCGTCGATTACCGAGTATCCCACAACAAAAAGATAGAACAAATACGAGAAAATGCCGGCTAAAATGCATATATTGCCCGTAAAAGGCGACGCCACAAACAGTCCGAAAAGTGAAAAAGCAAACTGATTTAGCCACATTTTCTTTATCATACTTGATTTTGAGCTGAAAACTTTCATTTTTTCCTCCAATTTACAAAAATACTTTGAATTTTATATAATTCTATGTTAAAATATAAAAAAGCAAACGAAAGGAGTGCGGATAATGGCAGATTTTGATTACAGCGACGCGCCGGATACAGTCAGACGGTTTTTGAATTACAAACTCGTAATACAGGCGCGTTCAAATCTCACCGTTTTCAATTATTACCACGATTTGCGCACCTTTTCGAGATTTATGCTTATAAGAAAAGACAAAAGCAAGTATTCCGGCGTGGAATTTGAAAATATCCCCTTTTCCGACGCGACCGACGAGCTTCTGAAAGGCGTAAAAAGCGAAGACGTTTACGAGTTTCTCTCTTTTTGCGCGCTGACTTTAAAAAACAACAGCACCTCGCGCTCAAGGAAGCTTTCATGCCTGCGCTCGTTTTACAACTATCTTACAAAAACCATAATGATTATTGACACAAATCCCACCGAAAAAATAGAAACTCCAAAGAAAAGCAATACGCTTCCGAAGTTTTTGAGTCTTGAAGAATCAAAGCAGCTTCTCGAATCGGTTGACGGAAAAAATTCCGAGAGGGATTTTGCGATAATTACGCTGTTTTTGAACTGCGGAATGCGTGTTTCCGAGCTTGCCGGAATTAATCTGAGCGATATAAACGAGGATATGACCGCGCTAAACGTTACAGGAAAAGGAAGCAAACAGCGCAGAATATTCTTGAACGACGCGTGCAGAAACGCCATTAACGCTTATCTCAAAGTACGTCCGCAAAACGTAAAGCCCGAGCACAAAGACGCGCTTTTCGTTTCGAGAAACAGAAACAGAATAAGCGTGAAAACAGTTCAGTGGCTTATTTACAAGCATCTAAAAGAAGCGGGGCTCGGGAGCCTGAATATGTCGGTGCATAAACTGCGGCACACCGCGGCGACCTTAATGTACTTATACGGCAACACCGACGTTCGTGTACTCAAAGACATTCTCGGACACGAAGAGCTTTCAACCACGCAGATTTACACGCACGTAAGCGACGAAAAACTCATCGAAGCGGCTTACAACAACCCGCTTGCGGGCGGAGTAAAACGCAAAAAGAAACAGACTTCAAGCGAAGAACAAAGCGAAGAAAATAACGAAGAATAAAATCTTACCGGCAAAAAATTGCCGGTATTTTTTTATCCCCTGTCCTCAAAGATTTTATCGTAGGATTCGTATACTTCCTCATCTTTGTAATACGGAGTTATCATATATTTTTTAATTACGGGATACGCAGCATACGCGCCTATAAATGCGCACGAAGCGATGGTTATTATAAGTGCGAGCAGTATTCCGACCATGGGCATATTTACAAATATTATAACGTTTACGAAAAGGAGTATGAATTTGCCCAATAAACCGAGAATATTGCGCTTAATTCCGAGAATCGAGAACAGAAAAGCGTTTTTGAAAATCTTATACACCGAAAGGTTGAAGGTTACGGTGATAATATAGATGTAGTTTTTCATGAAAAGGTAGACGATAAACAGAATTATCGACGCATAGAAAAACATACTTTCAAGAAAGCCGTTTGTTTTTTCGCCAAAAGGCAGAACTTCGGCTTTTTCTTCTTCACCCGGAGCCTGCGCGTCGTCCGTAACCGTAATTTCGGCTCCCGATTCGGCAGTATCCGCTTCCTGCGTTATTTCAACAACGTTTTCGGGAACGTAGGAAGTTAAATAATTGATATCGGTTCCGCTCCAGAATAATACGTCGAAAATAAGAAGCCCGGTTATGAGAAGGTCGAGAAGACCGATAATTATCGACTGTTTCCAGTTATGCTTTACCGCATAAGTAAAATCGGAAACGATAAATACCGGGTCCCCTCTTACGTATCCCCTTACGACGTAAAAAACACCTGCGCAAAGGGGTCCGAACAAAAGGGCAAACACGCCGAGAAATATATAAAACACAACAGGGTACGGCTGAAGCGTCCAGATTCCGAGGGCAAGAAGCACCAAATATAAAGCGATGACCAAATTCAAATTGGAAATATTCCAGAATTTTTCAAAATAAGTCCTGAAAAAGCCGATAAAATCAGTTCTCGAAGCTTTTCTCGCCTCGTCTTTCGTAACGCCTTTTTCTTTGGGTTTAAAATGTAAAAAATCAAATAATGCCATATTCTGTCTCCATAATCAAATATGCATCCTCGCGGATGCATATATTATATATCATATTTATTAATTGCGTGTTAATATTATGTAACCTATGCTCGCGGATGAAACTTAAGATATGATTTGTTACCTTTAGATTTAAGGTAATTTGCTTAAACGAGCGTCGATGAAATGTCGCTGTGTCCGAGAATTTCCTTTATATCGTTTATGTCGGCACCGTTTTCGAGCAGATGCGTCGCAAAGGAATTTCTCAAAATATGCGGAGTAATCGGCTTTGTGATTCCGGCACGTGCGGCATAGGATTTAAGTATCTTCCAGAAGCCCTGACGCGTAATTCTCGTGCCGCCGATATTGACGAAAAGCGGCTCGAAATCGTCGTCAACAAGATACGCCCTTGAAAACTTCAGATAATCTCTGATAGTCTTGACTGCCGTAGGATAGATATATATTCTGCGGTCATGCTTTGATGACTCAGTGCCGTGGCAGGATATACATCCGAGCTGCAGGTTGACGTCGGAAACGTTAAGCGAAATAAGCTCGGATACCTTTATTCCCGTTGCATACATAAGCTCAAGCATTGCCTTGTCACGAAGACCCTTTATATCCTTAACGTCGGGTTGAGAAAGCAGTCTGTCAACTTCTTCGGAAGTGAGCACGTCAATCGTTTTCTTCTCATTTTTGTCATTCTTAACGGCTTTTGCGGGGTTTGAATCAATAACGCCCGTAACGTTCAGAAACTTATAATATCCCCTCAAAGAAGACATGGCGCGGCTGACGGACGACGTGGAAAAACCTCTTGAAACAAGGTGTTTCTTATATTTCTCTATATCGGAATCCTTTGCAGTTACGATATCGAATCCGCATTTTTCGGCATATTCCGAGTACGTCGAAATGTCAAGCTGGTACGCGCTAACTGTGTTTGCGGCAGCTTTTTTCGTGTTTATTAAATATGTAAAAAATTCGTTGATCGATTTTTTGGCTGTCATTACGATTCCCTTAAAAAAATTATTGTCAAAAAAGATGACTATTAATATAATAATATAAACTTCTCATTTTTTCAAGGGAAAATACCATTTTTAACAATTTTCGTAAATTATTACAAAATTTATGTAAACTAAATTATGTTACCTTTGTAAACCAATATGGATGAAGTCAACATATATTGCGTGATTTTAAAATTTAACACTATATCTTGATATGAAATTATATAAAAAAGAAACGGCAATTTACTAAAAAATTGCCGTTTTATGCAACATTACCATATATTGTAAAATATATGAGCCTTTGTTCCCTGCCCCGAAGACGGTCTTAAATCTCGCCCGCTTCTTTTTTAACCGCGTAGTACAGAGCAAAGTCCTGGTCGTTTGCCCATTCGTCATAGAAGTTCGAAGGCTTGCCCATCTGGGAGTCACCGTAAACGTATGCGCAGGAAGCGCCGCCGTCTTCAAAGAACAGACAGAGCATGTTTCTTATTCCCTCTTCCGCTCTTACGGAATAATCCTTCTTGCCGGAAATCTTTCCGTATCTGCAAAGTGCGTTTGCAGAAAGCGAGCTCCAGTAATGCGGGAAAGTGTCTCCCATCGTTCTGCTCTTTCCGAACCAGTAGTCGTCCCAGTATCTTATTGCAACTTCTTTGAGATGATAGCTCGGCTGTCTGCCGTTGAATCTCTCGAGAATTGCAAGGTGCTTTTCTGCTTCACGAAGGTATTTCTCATCTTTTGTAAGTCTGTATGCGTCAAGAATAATCGTTACGGCAGGACAAACTATCGTCTGCTCGTAAACAACCTCGTGCTTCGGATATGACGTTCCAATTTCAATCATCGTGTCGGCGTGCTTTACGAACGCTTTCGTAAGTTCCTTTGCGTCATTTTTAAGTCCCGCCTCGACAAATGCGCTGACTATGAGATAAGGAGAAACGGCGTTGGGATAGAACTTATATCCGCCCTTTTCGTAGTAGTATAACATAATCTTTTTGCAGTGCTTCAGATATTCCTTCTTTTTGGTATATCTGTAAAGCTCTGCAAGGAATACGGCTGCCCAGGGGTAATTATAAAGTCTTTCGACTCCGTCGTCGCCCTGTTTGAGACCGTTATATACTCTTCCCGTCTTTACATCGAAGAATTCGCGCAGGAAAAACTTTATAAACAGTTCAAACGATTTTTCAAACTTTTCGTTTCTCTCATGGCGCAGGTACTGCATTATAAGCAGCGCCATACCTATTCTTTCCCGGTGAGCGTTGTGGTCGGGGTTCAGGTGGTCGAACACGAAGCAGTCAAGTTTTGTGTCGTAAGGGATATATGCTCCGTCAAGCGGCGAGCCCTTTCTTCTGTACTGCTGTTTGTCGACTATGTAATCGATTCTCTTCTTTGCAAGCTCCCACAGAGGCAGCGAAACGTGAAATTCCGTGTAGGTTTTTACTCCGTCAACGGTTATGTCAAACCTGTTGTGTCCGAGTTTTGCCGGCTTTACGGAAACGGAAAATCCGTCTTTGGTTCTTCTGAACGGAACCTTTTTGCCATCGCAGGTAACGCTTACTTCTTTGCATTTAAGCGCCGTTGCTACCTTGAATTTAATGTTTTCGTTGCTGTAAACCGTCTGATTTACGGCGTCTATACTCAGATAATTGTCAAACGCTTTGATTTTCTCTTCAAAATCCTCGTTTCCTGTGTGCCAGAAGAGCTGCCACTCGATAACGTATTCTTCGCCCGATTCAAGACAAACAGGCTCAACGTTAAACATAAATCTTCCTCTGCCTGCGCCTCTTTCGCACGAATATCCGTCAAATGCGCCTTTTGTGAGGTACAAACCGAGATTTATGTCGCTTACGCCCATTTTTAATGCGTTTACGAACGTTACGTTATGTCCGCACCATATATGAGCGTTGCAGCGGTGAATCATACACTCGTCGGCGTTTGTATAAGCGTCGAAAAACGGGATTGAGATGCGCAGCGACTTGTATTCGGTGATTATCGGGTATTCCGTAATGTTTTTAAAGGTAAATCTCTCAACAAGATTGCCGTTTTCAGCGAAAAAGTGCTCGGAAACAACGCGCATATCGTATTTTTCGAATACGCAGGTCGCACTTTTGGTGTTGTGCTTGTACGATTTCAGCTCAAGACCCGGCTCATACTGCCTTTTTACAAGGTCGTACTTTATAAACTCGGGTTTTCCCCAGCCGCCTATGTTCGCCATATTCGGAATATTGCCTTTGTTTGCGGGATTTCCTGCATTTTCGGGTTTCGGCATGGGCGGAAACTTGGGAATGTTGCACCAGTTCATCTCGTCTTTATCCTTAACGTTGGAAATCGACATAATAGTACCGGTGGCTTTGTCAAAATCAATCTTGAATAAAGCGTTTTTCATAATGTTCTCCTTGTATTTTAAGTTTTTTATATTATATCATATATGTTTTGTTCAGTCAATAAGAGAAAAGACTCCGATTACAATAACCGAAGTCTGTAGAATGACAATTTCAGGCCGATAAATCAATCAGCTCGTCGCGCTTTGCTATAATTGAATCGATGTATGGGCTGTAATCGGTCTGCGACTTATAACGCAAAAGTTCCGTTATCTCAACAATAGGAACATAAAGAGGCGTCAAAGCGAGGTTTGCGGTAACGCCTTTCATGGCGTGTGCAATCTCAAAACCGCGTTCAAGGTTCCCCGCTTCCACTACTATTTTGAGATTGTCAAACGCGGTATTGTGGATAGCTTTATCAACAAGCTTGAGATATAAGGCCTCGTTGTTTACGCACCTCTGCAAACCTTCATCGACGTTTGCGCCGAATGCGCGGAGTTTTTCAATAGTAAGCATTTCTTTGCTCCTTTCTCATACCGTCGCAGGCTCCGCAATATGAAGCCATTCACGGATATGATTTTCAAATTCGTTTGCGGGTCTCGGCGGTGAAAAATAGTATCCTTGCACCATCTGGCATCCCATTTCACGCAGAGCGGCCAGCTGTTCAGCGGTATCCACTCCTTCGGCAACCATTGGAACCGAAAGTGTATCCGCAATTTCAAATATTACCTTCAACATCCTTGGATTTCCGTTTTCGCTGAATATGTTGCGGATAAACATCATATCCAGTTTCAGAACGTCGACCGGCAGAGTTGACAACATATTCAGTGAAGAATAACCCGCGCCGAAGTCGTCCATTTCAATAATAAATCCCGACTCCCGCAGTCTGTTGACCGTTGATATGATCTGCTGTGCGTTTTCGGTGTAGGCTGATTCGGTAATTTCGAGGTGCAGGTCGGAAAATTCAAGTCCGTTTTCGCGAACAAGAGAGCATAAAGTATCGACAAGATCGGGATCAAGCATATCTACGCGCGATACGTTTACGGAAACGGGAACTATACAGCCGAATTTCTTTTTCCATTCTGCGATTTGCATAACAGTCTCACGCCAGACGTAGCGGTCGAGTATGCGTATCATTCCGTTGTCTTCAAAAAGCGGGATAAAAACGCCCGGGCTTATAAAGCCGAGATTCGGATGAATCCATCTGACAAGCGCTTCCGCACCGCATAGAACAGGTTTTACAGGTCTTATATCGTATTTCGGCTGGAAATATACCGAAAACTGCTTCCCGTCAACTGCCGCCTGAAATTCATCGAGCAGATGCTCTGCGTAAACTTCTTTTTCGTGCATGACGTTGTCATAAAAAGCGATTAAATCGGTAAAGCTTCCGCGAATTGTATCGGCGGCGATCTTCGCGCGGTCAAAACGCGTCTGCATCTCGACGGATTTGTCATGTTCCGAACAAACGCCGAGACGGATGCGGATTCGTCCCTTATCAGCACCGCATGCGGCGGAAACGATTCCGTTTAAGAACGACTGATAGTCGGAAATATGAGGACAGTAGATGAGAAACGTATCGGCACTGCGGCGGCAGGCAATTCCGCCTGACTTTCCGACAGATGAAACGATAGCTTGTCCGATCCTTATAAGAACACCGTCGGCATATTGCTTTCCAAAGCGTTCATTTATCATCTGGAAATGGTTGACGTCAAGGACCAGTGCGTCGGTCGGGACGTCCGGGTTGAACGCGTCATACTGCGCGGCGTAACGGTAGAAATATTCCCGCGTATAAAGCCCTGTTAAGTGATCGCGTTCTGTGTCGCGTATAAGGTCGCGGTCTTCGGAAAGTTCTATAATACGCCTTACACGCGCCTGCACAACTTTCGGGACCGGATAAGGCTTTGGAATAAAATCGATAGCGCCTTGATTCAGACACTCCACCTCGGAATCTCTGTCTGACGTAAGAACGATAACGGGAATCTTCGACGTGCGCATGTCTTCCTTCAATTCGCGTAAAATATCAAGTCCGTGCCTGTCGGGCAGATTAAGGTCGAGCAAAACAAGGCTTATCTCCCCCGGGCGAAGCAGAAGGACTGTCTCTGCGTCTTCTCCCGATACAGCGGGTATAACTTCGTACTCGGGCTCCAGCATCGCGATCAGAATTTCACGGTTGACAAACTCGTCTTCAACGATGAGAATCTTCCGTTTCCGCGCATCACCGGGATTTGCCGGTATTTCGTTTATCGGGATCTCTTCAATCATATGACGATCCTCCTTTTCTTTTCACTTTCCGTTTTATATTAATACCGACGTGTATTCAGCGCCACTACAAGGCTGACGACAACGTCAAAACTCTTTTTTATTCCAATACGCCGTACATTGAAACGGCCTCGTCTATTGTGAGTTCGCCTTTTCCGACCTTGAACGCGGCAATTCGTATCTGAACGGTGAGCGGATCCTTAATACCGATTACTTCCGGAGAAATTGTGCGTTCAGACGGAATCTGAGCGACAGGTGCGTATACAGAGTCAAAGGAAAGGTCCTTTGTTGGCGTTACAAGACGCTTTACGGAAGCCATCTCGTTAAGCTCGATATTTGAAATAAGAAAACGCATAAACTCGTTTGTCATATCAAGATTATCGCAGTCCTTGTTAACGGAAAACTCTATGGAAGGACTGTCAATAAAACATCCGCCGTCTTCCGCCATCGGGATCGGCGCAAACGTGTAATTGAAAGGCGCATTTGAGAACGCCTCAGACTGACTTTCGCGTTTTTTTGTTCCGGAAACGGTATCCCCCGCGCAGATCATCATCGGAACGTCGCCTTCAAAGAAGCGAAGAATAACCTTTGTGTAGTTATCCTCGATAAGATCGCACGCTTCAAGATCTATACATCCGTTCTGTATAAGCTGCTCCACCGCTTCCAGCGCCGGGCGCATATATTCTCCCGCTGCGGGATCAAGGTCGTTTGCAAGCGCGAGCGCTTCCGGGTTATCGGCAAGAGATGCTGCAAAGAGCGGATAAGCAACCGTGTACATAAAACAGCTTGAAGATTTCTGACTGTAGCCCATCATGGGGCTTGCGTAACCTTTGTTGCGGAATTCTTCACAAACAGACAAAAGTTCTGTGTACGTGGTCGGAACACTTAAACCTTCCTTTTCAAAAAGATCGTTGTTCACAAGCATTCCGTAGGTTCTGGAGAAAACCGGCACCATAAGAAGACGGCCTTCATCATCATAATTTATAAGTCCCGGGCGTATGCAGTCAAAGTTAAGTTTAAGTCCCGGGTCAGAAAGATTTTCCATATGTTCAAATACCGAATCGTAGTTTTGGTTATCGAACATCCAGGTATATGAGAAGAAAATGTTGGGTTTGTCGTTGCCTTCCAGCACCGTACTCAACGTGTTGTTATAATCATCCAGCTTAACGTAACTTAGCTGTACGTTGGGATAAATCTCGTTGAACCTGTCAAATTCTGCTTCCAAAGCCTCAAAGTTATCATAACTTCCGGCTATGGTTATACTGCAGCTTGTTTCCGTATCGAGCGCAGGCTTGAAAACGGCATCGGGTTCATCATTCTTTTTCTCGCACGATGCAAGCGATAAAATCATACAGATGACTAAAAAGGCGCTGATCAACTTTTTCATTTTCTTTTTTCCTCCGTAATTCTGCGAATCTCTTTAATGACAAGATTTATATCTATGGGCTTTGCGATATGTCCGTTCATTCCGGCGTTTAAGCAGTCCGTAATGTTTTCCGAAAATGCGTCCGCCGTCATGGCGATAATCGGGATGGAAGACGCCCACGGGTCATCAAGCTTGCGTATATTTCTTGTAGCGTCAAGCCCGTTCATTTCAGGCATCTGAATATCCATAAATATCAGATCATAATCTCCTTCTGACGCAGATTGCATTTTTTCAACGCAGACACGTCCGTTTTCGGCACGCTCGGTCGTGATTCCGTACATGTCGAGAATTGTGGAAATGATCTCCCAGTTTATATCATTGTCCTCCGCAACGAGAATGTTCAATCCCATAAGATCTGAATAGTCGTTTTTCGGTTCAACGGACTTTGCCGCCGTTCCCAGAAGTTCGTTTATTCTGTCGTAAAGAGTGGTACGGAATAACGGCTTGCTGACAAATCCGTTTGCGCCCGCGTCTTTTGCCCTGTCTTCAATATCCGACCAGTCATAAGCGGAAATAAGTAGAATCGGAATGCCGTTATCAACTTCAGAACGGATACGTTGTATAGTTTCGACGCCGTCCGCATCGGGCATCTTCCAGTCGAGGATCACAACGCGGTAATCGCGTCCCGCCTCATGCCTTTTCGCAATCATACCGAGCGCTTCGGCTCCGCTTCCCGCGCGGTCCGCCTTTACGCCGAGAGACTCCAACGTGTCAACAGCGGTCTCAAGGAATATTTCATCGTCATCGACGAC
This sequence comes from Clostridia bacterium, assembly GCA_017959195.1. Lineage (GTDB taxonomy): Bacteria > Bacillota > Clostridia > Oscillospirales > CAG-382 > UMGS882. The sequence continues at coordinate 15,875 of JAGDBE010000174.1, forward strand.
AAGAACGTCCATCGGCTCAAGCACCATATCGTCCCTTTGCCTGTCCGCAATAGGAAGGTCAAGTATTACTGTGAACGTCGTTCCCTTTCCCTGCTCGCTCTGACAGTCTATCGTACCTTCAAGAAGATCTACCGTCTGCTTTGTGATGGCAAGTCCGAGGCCCGTACCCTGAATGCTGTTCACACGGCTGTCTGTCTGGCGCGAAAACGGCTGGTACATGTTTTTCATAAATTCGGGACTCATGCCTATACCGGTATCGGATACGACGTATGTAAGCCGTACGTAACCCGGTTTCGGACTTTCTTCCTCACGCATATCAACGTTTACGCTTCCGCCGGGTTCTGTGTATTTTATGGCGTTGGAAAGAATGTTGATATAAATCTGATTCAGCCGAAGCTGGTCGGCAAAGATATATTCTGTATCCATACGGCTGATACGGAAATTGAAATCGATATTCTTTTCCTTGATCATAGGCTGGGACAAATTCACAAGATTGTCCACCGTATCGACAATGGAGAATGTCTGCGGGCTGAGATTAAGTTTTCCGCTCTCCACTTTGGATATGTCGAGAATATCGTTTATCAAAGTAAGCAGATGATTGCTTGCAAGCGTTATTTTACGCAGATTTTCCGCAACCGATTCCGTATCGCCGAGATTCTTTTCCGCAATGGTCGTAAGACCGATAATCGCGTTCATCGGCGTGCGGATGTCGTGAGACATGGTTGAAAGAAAATCGGTTTTTGCTTTGTTTGCCGAAGCCGCTTCTTTAGCCGCCGCCTTAAGCTTTCTGTTAAAGAAACGCATTACCGCAAGGTCAAATATAAACAGAACCAAAAGGCCAATCGAAACAAAGCCGATAAGCAGCCAGTTTTCGGTATTTACGTTAAGATCCGCCCTTGGCATGAAACTGATAAGCGTCCACCTTTCTGTCGCGGTAACAGGGGTATAAGCAAGTATACATTCCTCTTTGCGTGAGTTAAGCATTGATATAGAGCCTGTTGACGAAGTGATCTTTTTTAAGAGCTCCTGCGCGGAGGCGGGATCAGAAACGTTGTAAGATCTGTAAAATTCATATAGATTGGAATTTTTGAATGAATGTCCCTTGATGATATAATTGCCGTCCGAATCGATCATGGAAAGCTCGGCGTTTTGAAACTCTTCCTTCGGGAAGATCCATTTTTCTTCCAGCTCTGAGATAGGCAGAACACGAAGCAATATAGCTTCGCGTATGCTTCCGCTTTGAGAATCATGAAGCATAACGGTATTGCAGAAAGCAATGGACTGTTCGCCGTTTACAGGGTTGGTATACGCGCGGGAAATGTTTATTGACTGACCTATTTCGTCTATCCAGCTCACGTCGTTCAGAAGGTCAAGACGCGAATACGTGACGGAATAATCGTCTGAAGCATTATGTTTTGCTTTCGTAGAAAGTCCGGAAAGCGTATCAGTATACACAATATGTGCAGAGGCGTTCGGCAGTACGTGGGAAATACGAATAAAGGAAACCGCGTCCTCAATGGTCATATTCTTACTGTTAATATAGCGTGCCCATACGTCGCAGATACGCTGTTCACCTTCCAGATAATTCTCTGTAACATGCTTCATTGAAATCGTAGTATTTTCAAAATGCTCTATCTGCCTTTGCGTAGAATTTCTGTTCTCAAAGTAGGAATACAGAACCACGAAGATCAGCATCGCAATCATAATGAAGACATTAACAATAACAACCCAAGATTTTTTCATAAAGTTTTCCGTTTCCTTTTATTTTTTTACCAATAAGCGGTTTATTAGAAAAAACATGCCTGTAAAGCCTTGCTGTTAAAATTATAACACTTTAAAATTAAGATGTCAATTTTATATATATAATATGAAACTATATATTTGAGCCAATTTTAAGGCGGCTTAGGCGACTTCCGAATTATCATTGAAAAACAAAAACCGTAAGCCATTAAATTTGGCTTACGGATGGTGCCGGTGGCGGGGGTCGAACCCGCACGTCCTCGCGGACACGAGATTTTGAGTCTCGCACGTCTGCCAATTCCATCATTCCGGCCTGCGATTGATATCATAGCATATTCTATCTCATTTTTCGAGTCTTTTTTTCAAAAAATGAGCCGCGGCGGATGCGCCGCGATCCGTCGTCGAGCGCGATATTTTCAAAAAAGTGTAGACAAAAGTTGAAAATTGTGTTATATTGAATTGCAGTACATTGAGAACGGAGAACATCATGAGTGAATTTTTCGGTTTCGGCGGATACTCAAGGACCCCGGAGGGGTACCTTTCATGGCAGCACCTGACCTTCGTCACGTCGCTGCTCCTCATCATGACCGCGCTTGCGGTCTTCCTCGGTCTGCGCAACAGAAACAAAGATGAAAAGACCAAAAACAAGGTCCTGATCGTCGCGGCGATCATGATCGACGCATTCGAGCTGTTCAAGATCGTTCTTCTGTGCTTCAGAGGGCACGACCCATGGAACTGGCTCTACAACCTGCCGCTCTTCCTTTGCAGCATCCAGCTCATCACCATCCCGCTTGCGGCCTTCGCGCGCGGAAGGGTGAAGGAGGCGGCGCTCGATTTCGTTTTTATCTTCGGACTGCTCGGCGCCGTGCTCGGCACATACGGGGCGGGGCAGAACTACGGCACCTATCCGGTCCTCTCTTTCGATAACGTCGTTTCGGGGATCACGCACTGCATCTCGGGCTTCTGCTCGCTGTACATTGTGATCGCAAAGATGGCGAGCATGAAGAAAAAGAACATCCTCATCACCTACGCGATCCTCATGGGCTTTTGCGTCGCGGCGTATATCGCGGATATCATCCTTCCTTATAACTACATGTTTCTCATGCGCGGAGACGGCACGCCCTACGACATTTTCTACAATCTGGTGCACGGAAACCCGGTCCTTTATCCGATTCTCGTCGTCGTCATGTTTCTTATTTACATCGCGATCTTCTACGGCGTGTTCTTTCTTATTGAGAAGGGGAAGAAGAAAAGGGCGCAAAGAGCGTGAACTTCTCGACTTTGCTTAAATGAACTGTTTACCCGCGGTAAGGCGGATCTCGCCGCGGAGCGATTTCACCCGCTTTACAGCTGATACCATCCGTCGAAGACGGATTCCGTTGAAAAAGCACTGTTTTTGCAGTGCTTTTTCCGCAGGCGGGACAAGTTGAACCGCATTTCCCGACATCCGCGCCTTCTTTGAATCCGAAGAAGGCAAACGCGAATTTGAAGAATGGAAAGCCGAGCGCGTAAAAAGACTGTCCGAAAACGAAAAAGAACATAAAAAGAAATGATTTTTGCCGCCGGAGATATTCGGCGGCAATTTTTTGGGGGACTAAGAAAAAAGCTTAAAAAGTGCCCTCGAATTGCGCTTTCCACCCTTGACAAACGCCGGCATAAGCCAGATTTGTTAACCTCAAGTTTACAAAGTCAATCAACTTTCTCTTGATTTCCTCGTTCTTTTGTGCTATACTCAACACAGAACAAATTCAAGGAGGTCGCTATGGCAGGGTTGGCATTGGGTGAGATCATCAAAACAAAAAGAAAAGAGCGCGATTTGACGCAGGAGGAGGTCGCGGAGGCGATGGGTGTCAGCAAAGCAGCGGTCAGCAAATGGGAAAATTGTGACAGCTATCCTGATGTGACACTTTTGCCGCAGATCGCGGAGTTTTTTGAAATCACGATTGACGAGCTTTTCGGTTATTCGCCCAAGGGCAAACCGCCGAAGATCGTGAACAAGTATATCTTTGGTTTGTCGCTCGACGCGATCGAAGACAGGTCGATTTTTGATTATAGTGCCGTTGCAAAGTGTGAGTTCGTGAAAAGCGAGCGCCGCGAAGGAAAGGAAATCAAATCCGGGTGGGAAGTGCGCGTTGAGCTTCATTCTACGGAAGAGGATTTCCCGCAAAAGCTTCAGAAATGCTTGAAGCCGGGTGAGCTGATCGACGGTATGGCCTATCGCTACCTTAACGGACGGATCGTCGAAGACGACAAGCCGAACAAATACTACGTGTGCAGGGAAAAGATATGGGAATACCGGATCCCAAGCCACAAATACGTTCGCCAAATGCTCAAAGAACAGGTCGAAATGGGATTGATCGAAGATAACGGTGAAGAAGAATGAATACAGTTTTATAGCAAAATCATATAGCGCGAGGCGGGGATCGCTCCCCGCCTCGTTTTTGCGTTGTCAATTATAAATGAAGAATTTCTGTGGCTTCTTGATTGACCTCTTCGAGATACCCTTCAAGCGTTCCGTTCATACGCATAACGCCGACGGTGGACGGACGATTTTGCTTGAGAAACTCATAGTGCCTGAAGCCCCAAATTCCGATATTACCAATGTTCAGATTCATTTTCTTGACTTCCGTTTTTCAATTTGGTTTTTCTTTCTTGAGATTGAAATTCGGATAGTCGAAATA
>JAGDBE010000175.1 GCA_017959195.1 Clostridia bacterium
AAGTTTCCTTGTCCGTCAACAAGCGGATATCTTAAAGAAAAAGGCTGCGCGAGACGAACGAGTGCGTCGTAAACCGAAGCGTCGCCGTGCGGATGGTAGTGACCGAGCACGTTTCCGACGGTTGTCGCAGATTTACGGCGGGGTTTGTTGTAGGTAAGACCGTCCTCCTTCATGGCGTAAAGAATACGTCTGTGAACGGGCTTGAGACCGTCTCTCACGTCGGGCAGGGCTCTGTCGACTATTACGGACATGGCATAGTCAATAAAAGACCGCTTAACCTCCGATCCTATCTCGACCTGTGTTATGCTTTTTCTGCTGTTCAGTTCGTCCATTCCAAATTTTCCTCCAAAATTATCAGAAATAAATGATTTTACGGTTCTATTTCGTTAAGATACTGCTCTTCGAGCTTTCTTCTGTTTTCCTGTATCTGCCTTGCGCTCTTTTTTGCAAGGATTTTCTTTTCTTCAATAAGACGTCTTGCCTGGTCAAGTGAACTGTGGTATAACATCGCCACGTCAAACTGGCTGTCCTCGTAGTAGGTGTAGTCCTTGAACGTGTTTATCACGTCGGTGATGTAGGTTACCGTCTCGTCATTCAGATTTCCGTCGGCAACCGAGAGGAACGAGCGCTTCTGCATTATCCATACCGCGTTCCGCGTCGAGTCGTCCCAGATTCCGTCAACCTTTTCGTCTATGAGTAAATCCATCATGTTCAGACGCTTTTCAAGCGCAAGACACGCCTCGTTTTGCTCTCCGTAAACGATGGTCTTGTAGTTTTCGTGGTTGAAGTATTCAAGCTTCGGGAAATCGTAAAGCAGCTCCACGTTGTCGATTTCAAGGTCGGGAATAAGACCGATTTCGTTGTAGCTCTGCTTGTTAATGTCGAGAATCTCGTAAGTCGTAATGGTTATGTAGTCGCCGGTTGCAAGTGTGTAAATCGACTGACCGATGGCTTTTCCGACGGAAGTCTTTCCGACAAGTACCGCGCCCGCTTTGGTTTTCAAGATGTTCGCCATAAGCTCTGCGGCGCTCGCAGTGCCTTCGTCGATAAGAACTGATATGCTGTCGAATGAGAACTTCGCGTTTGTGGAGATTATCGGCTCAAGATCTTCAAGCTTTCTCGAGTGGAAGTAACACATAACGTCGTTTTGCTCAACAAAGTTTTCCGACATCGATAACGCATAGTCGAGCGAGCCGCCGCCGTTGTTCCTTAAATCGATTACCAGCTTCTTTATGCCTTTTTGGGAGATTTCCGACAAGATGTTGTAAAAACCGGTTACCGTCGAGGGGTCAAGGAAGCTTGAAACTGCAATGTATACAACGCCGTCGTTTTCAAAATAAGAGTAGGAAAGCTCGCTCTGGAAAACGTTGTCTTTTCTGAGCCTGAATACGTACGTTTCGCCGCCGCGGACGGCGGTAAGCGAAATTTCGGGGTTGTAGTCGTCGTATTTTCCGTCGGCGTTCTTCTCGCAGAAGAATAAATACGGCCTTTTCAGTATGGCGGAAACCGCGTTCCAGCCGAGACCTTCAAGTTTTACGCCGGAAATATCGGTTATGACGTCGCCCTGCATTATGCCGGCAATTTCGGCGGGGGACCCGCTTATAACGCCGTTAATAAGCAGACCTTCGGGCACGGTGTCCGTTAAGATTCCGTATCCCATGTTCTCTTCCGGGTCGAGATAACCCGACGACGCCGAGTGGAATGAGCTGTACTTGTCCATCGTGCCGAGAAGCGTGTTCAGAATCAGCTTGTAATATTCGGGATGCTCTTCTATTATGTCGTGGAAGAATTGATCTATCGCTTCTTCACGCGTAAATGAGTATAGATGCGTTCTCACGTAGAGGTCCAGTATTTCGTTGAAGAGTTTGTATAAATACTCGGATGAGGAATAAAACGGCATTATTCCGCGGCCGAAACCGCCTTCCGGCAAACTGCTTCCGGAATCCGATTCCTGTTTTTCCGCCGCTTCCGCTTCGGCAACCTTGCGGTCGATATCACTGAGATTTGTGGCAAAAGAACTTGTCGAAAACGTAAAAATAATGGCAAATGAGATGATAAAAGCGAGAATTCTTTTCAATAACATAGGAAACGCCTTGCCTTTCATAGCAAAAAAGTTAATTCTTGTGTTCCGGACCGATTGACGAAGCGGTAATCGTAAAAGACGAAACTTCGGCAATCATACCGTTAATTTCTATACTGTATTTGACGGATAAACTTCCGCCGTGTTCCGACATCTTGTTGTTTATTTCCGACGTGTCCACGCATAAACTGATGGGGGAGTGCATGGCGTCTTCCGAGTCCTCTGTTTTCGGGGGAGGCGCGATGTCGAGAAACGCGGAATCCTCAAGCGCGATGTAGTTGCGCTTGCCCTCTTCGAATACGATTTCCGCAACGTCGCTGTCGCTGCCGCTTAAAGTAACCGTGCCGTTTTTGTATATGTGGACGCACATGGGGCTTTCGTCGTCGCCGTATCTGATGAAAAGCCCGTCGGAATCGGTGTTGACGAGAGACCCTTCCGTGATGAACTCCACCTTTTTCGTGCAGTCGGGCATGGTTTTGAGCTCGTCGTACCGCGTAAACGGCAGCGTGTCCTCAAGAAGCGAGTCGCTCTCCTCGTCCGAAAGCATGGAAGGCATCGATTGCAGGGAGAAAGACGGCTCTTCCGCAAAAGAGGACTCTTCCGCGTCGTCTGTAAAGACGCTTTCGCCGTAAACGTTCGAGAATATGTAATCACAGGCAAAATAATGCTTGCCGGATATTTTTATCGCAAAGTTGTTTTTGTTGAGTATTTTCATATGATTTCCTTGAAAAGAGTTATTTTTTGTATAAGTATTTTTCCACGTCGATTTTGCTTATGTTTTCAACCTGTTCTCCCAGGAAAAGAGACGCGGTGCGCATGAAATTGTGCGGCTCGTCGCTGACAAAGTAGCGGGTAACGCCGGGACCATCCGCCTTTGCTTTGCCGCTTTCATGTAAAAAGTTTTTGAGCGCGTGCGCCGAAGCTCTTCCCGAGTCAACAATACGGACTTTTCCGAACTTTTCGCCGGCGGCCTTTGAAATGATGTTCTTTATTAAGGGATAATGCGTGCAGCCGAGAATTATCACGTCGGGAGAAAAATCTTCAAGCTTCGACAGATACTCGTTTACGATTTCCTTCGTAATATTGCAGTCTTCTCCGATGTAGCCGTTTTCCACAAGCGGAACGAACATAGGACAGCCAACACCCATGACGGAAAAAGCCGGATTTATGGCCGCAATCGCCTTGTCAAACGCTTTCGCACTTATAGTTGAGGGGGTTGCAAGTACGGCGATTTTTCCTTTTTCGGTGAGCCTTACCGCTTCTGCCGACGCGGGCTCAACCACGCCGAAAATCGGAATGTCAAACGAACTTTTGAGAACGCCGAGCGCGGTGGAGCTAACCGTACCGCAGGCGATAAGAACGGCTTTAACCGAATTTGTAAGTAAAAAATTCATATCGTCGCACGCGTACTTTATAATCGTCTCCGCCGAACGCGTTCCGTACGGAAGACGTCCTGTGTCGCCGAAATAAACTATGTTTTCGTGCGGAAGTATTTCCTTTAATTCTCTCACGGCGGTAAGTCCGCCGAGACCCGAATCGAATACGCCGATCGGAAGCTCGTTTACGTCCATAAATAACCTCGAAAAAACGTTTTTTGCCGAAAAAATCAGGCATTATATATTATAGCACAAATCACAATTAAAGTCAACAAAAATGAACCAAAATAAATAAAAAAAGCCCCGTGCCAAAGGCACGGGGCTCTGAAAACGAAAAAATTACTTGAGATCTTCCCTGCGGAAGTATTTTCCGAGCGGTTTGTAAAGAAGCATGGCGGCGATTTCCGTGAATACGATCTCAAACAGCATATACCAGCCGTTGTACAGGAAAGAGTATATCCATACGTTCGTCATGGTCATGTTCATGAACTCCTCGGGCATCCATTCGCCCCAGATCCACGCACCTGTAACGAGATGGCAGAGAAAACGGAGAACGAACGTAACGAGAATACCCAGAAAAACGGCTTTTCTGCTGTTTCCGAATATGCCGGAAAATCCGATGAACGTGTATGCAATGATGTAGTCAAGGAAAATCACGCCGAAGACCATAACGGCGCTCGTAACGTAGCTGACGTTGTCCAGTCCCAGAACGAGCTGGAGCGCGCTGTATACAAACGCGGTCGCAACGCCCCATTTCCAGCCCCAGCGGTGGCTGCAGAATACGATGGGCAGCATGCTGAGAACGGTAACGCCGCCGCCGAAGGGCAGGTCGATCTTGATTAAGCTCAGTACCGTTGCAAGCGCAATGAACAGAGCGCTCTCTACGAGCTTTCGTACAGTGATGTTTTTTTTGGCTTTTGTCATAAAAATACCTCCGTTTAATAAAAAATACCGCACGGACATATATCGGTGCGGTAAAACGATTTTTGTAAACTCCCTACGCCGGTATTATCCGTTTGACAGGTTCAAAGGGTTCGGAAAAATCCGTCTCAGCCGAAAAATCAGCACCCCCGATATTTATTTTGCGTCTATATTGTAATACGAAAAAACACATTTGTCAATATTTTTGAGAAATTTTTGCACGTTTTCGGAACATTTTGAAAAAAATACCGTCAAAACCTGCAAAGAGGTGAATGCCATGAAAAAAATCATAACGATTTCGGCTTTAATTTTGCTCGTTTTCGCACTTGCTTCATGCGGTTTCGATAACGAGGATACAGGTACGCTGACGTATACGGACGATATCGTAACCGTAACGGACGTTGATATTGCCGTAAACCCGGCGGGACTGCTCGCGGATTACAAAAGCCAAGCGGCGCGCGTGAACTGGCCGACTAACGCAAATAAACTGTTTGTCAGCTGCCTGAACGGAAATACGATGATAATAAGCTCGGTAAGACATCTGCCTATATTCAAATTCGAAACCAAGGACGAACTTGACCGCTTTTTACAAAATATTGAGGACGTTTTTGACTTCGATGACGGATACGGCGGAAAGTCGTTTGGCGAAATGTGCGAAACGTATGACGACGAATTTTTCAAGGA
>JAGDBE010000176.1 GCA_017959195.1 Clostridia bacterium
GGTAAAACTTATGAAACAACTCGATGTCTACAAGCCCTATATAAAAGGCTTTGAGGAAAGCGACAAAGTTTGTTTCTATGAGAACTTCGGCGGGTTCTGGGTTTTTCAGGAACCGGAGATCGAAGCGAAGATGAAAGAGATCGAGAAAAAGCACGACTGTACCGTTTACGCCATCACGCACGAATATACGGAGTTTGGCGAATGTTATGATTTTCTTATCGTCACCGACTATGCGGAAGAATGGGAAAACCTCGTATATCGCGAAGGAAACGGCTTTTACGCCTTCGCTTACGTGTGGAATAAGGACGACGAATGGTGTTCGGAATTCGGCACAATAGGCGTAAAAAGTTTCGGCGGCGGCATCAAGAGAATTGCATAAAAAACAAAGGAGATTAAAACTATGGGATTAGATCAATACTTAAGAGCAAAGACAAGTAAACTTGCAAGCAAACCTTCCCGCGGGGCGTGCGGAGGATTATTCCCCATCGAGCCCGCCGACAACGGAACGACCGAAATAGGATACTGGCGAAAAGCGTATTCCGTATCCGCGTATTTAAGAGAAAAGTTGGATATTACCCACGATTTTAATCTTGAAGATAAAGAAAGTTATTACGAACAGATCCTCTCTGTCCTCGACTACGCCGAATATATCCTCGATAATCAATCTTACGAGGACGAATACGAAAAATACGACTGGGAAAATACGGTCAAAGCCTTTACCGCGGCAAAGGAAATTCTGGAAGAAGATCACGACGCGCAAATATTTTATATGGAGTGGTACTGATATGAAACCGTATAAAACGAGAGCGCATATAAATTCGCTTGGCGGCAAAATGGCGGAAGTAACCGTTCTCGACAAGCCGGACGAGAGCGAAAACAGATATATAGTTGAATACGGCGGGGTGAAATGCTCCGCCATTTTCAACTTCTTCGTCTGTGAATTTTACGCGGACGATATTTACGGGATAATCAAGGAGAACGACAATGAAAATAAACTTGACCGCTGAAAACAAAGAACAGGAACTTATCCTCGCCTACCTTACCGAACACGCGAACGAGGAACTTATACGAAAGATAAATAACGGTACGCCTTTTGAAAAAGACGGCAATACCCTTATAAACCGAAAATCGTTAGACGGGTTTATGAAATACGCTTCGGGCGAAGCGAGAAAACTTGCCGAAAAAGGAAAACAATACGCCTGCGTGCAAGACGAAATCGTTTACGGCTGGGCAATGCACTACTTTGAAGAAGATGCCGTCGAGGGTACGCTGTACAATTCCGACGGAACGGAATACAAACCCGTTATAAAGGCAGTAACACCGCAAAACCCTCCTGTATCTCCCGTTCAACCGCAAAACACGAACGTACAATTCTCCTTCTTCGACGCTCCGCAAGAGGACGACGAACCATCGGAAGAAAATATTCAAAACGCTATGGAAGAACTAATAAACGAAGAACAACCCGTTCCCGAAAAACCGAAAGGAAACGCTATATACCAAAACTATATGAACATACAAAGCCGCTATCCCGATCATATCGTCGCCTACCATTTAGGCGACTTTTACGAGATATTCGGGCAAAACGCCGTTACGGTAGCAAAGGAACTCGACCTCACTTTGACGGGCAGGGATTGCGGTTTAGATGCCCGCGTGCCGATGGTCGGCTTCCCCTATCACGTCGCGGAACAGTATATAGGCAAACTTGTTTCAAAAGGTTATAAGGTCGCCGTCGCCGTAACGATAGACAATATTATCTTAAAGGAAAAAGATTTAAGTATAGATGCGGAAACCGGCGAAATCTCCGACGACGAAACGCAGGAAAAAGACTTGATGAAAAACTACCATAAAGACGCATTGCTGTGCTTGCTCGAACTGTTCGGCAGCGACGCGACAATAGGTTAAAGGAGAAAATTATGGATATTACGAAATTAAAACCCGTTCCGA
>JAGDBE010000018.1 GCA_017959195.1 Clostridia bacterium
AAGTCGTCGTTCGACGGCTTTTTGTTTTATAAGGAACAAAATCGCTCTCGCGATTTTGCACCGTAATTATTCATTATTCATTTTTCATTATTCATTATTCATTACAACTCCGGCCATAAAAACAGCCCCCCGCGTTGCGAGAGGCTGTTTTTATGGTCGGAGTGAGAGGATTTGAACCTCCGGCCTCTTGGTCCCGAACCAAGCACTCTACCAAGCTGAGCCACACCCCGATATTCAAATGTATTCATAATATATCACAGTTTGAGTTGTTTGTCAAGTCTTTTGTTCTCTTTTCCGTACCTTTTGCCGACGTACTTCATATAATATCGCGAAAAGAAGTTTTGCACGAAGCATACTTATATAATAGGAGGATTTATGGAGAAAAATTACCCTTTTTCCGACGAAAAAATACCGAGATATCCGCTTTCAACTCCCCGCGCCCGCCCTTTTCTTCACCGTTCCGGTAATTCTGCTTCTTCCCCGTTTTCGCCGTGGGACATTTATGACGCATACGATATAGATTATCGCGGAAAACCCGGTGAAAACGTGAAAATCGCGGTGATCGAGGCGTTTTCGGCGCAAGGCGCCGAAAAGGATTTTGAAATTTTCGCAAAATCCTTTTCCCTGCCCGAAAACCGCCTGCATACGGCGTTTCCGTTCGGAAAAACCTCATTTTCCGACCCGGATTGGGAGACCGAGACGCGCGCCGACACGCAGTGGGCGTTTTCTCTCGCCCCTTACGCCGAAATTACCGCGGTTTTCGCAAAAAACGACGAAACCGAATCTCTTCTGCGCGCCGCCGAGTATGCGTCAAGAGAGCTCGGCGCCGACGTCGTCTCCATGAGCTTCGGCACACACGAATTTCCCTCACAGACGACGTTTGACAAGATTTTTTCATCAAAAAGCACCGTTTTCGTTGCCTCCTCGGGAGACACGGCTTCCGAGGTGTTCTTTCCGTCATCAAGCGCAAGCGTAATAAGCGTCGGCGGCTGCGCTCTGCACAGAAACGCCGGCGGAAACACGTTTGCGAGAAGCGCCTGGCGCGACGGCGGAGGCGGTCCCAGCAGATACGAGGGCATTCCGAAGCGCCAGAAACGGTTTTCGGGCATTTCCGCGCTTTCGGGAAAATTCCGCGCAACACCCGACGTTGCGCTCGATGCGTCGCTCTCCCCCGGCTACCCGGTTTACGATTCAAGTTCAGGCGGCTTTATTTCCGTCGGCGGAACAAGCGTTGCCGCCCCCGTTTTCGCCGCGTTCTGCGCACGCATACTCAAAAAAAGCAATCATTTCAAGAATTATGTAAACTTGGCCGACTACCTCTACGCCGCGGCGGGAGAAACGGCTTACCGAGAGCCGCAAGCGGCGTTTTACGATATTACCGTCGGAAACAGCGGAAAATACAAAGCGCTTGTCGGATACGACTTCTGCACAGGACTCGGCGCGCCGAATATAAACTATCTGGAAAGATGAAAAAACCGACGGAAAATCCGTCGGTTTTTCTATGTTTCACGTGAAACATCAATAGTTATAAAGAATTTCGAGCTGCGGTCCCGACATATACGGAAGCGGGTCAACCGTCGAGCCGTTAATTATGATTTCAAAGTGGACGTGCACGCCCGTTGCATTGCCCGTCGAGCCGAGAGTCGCAATCTGCGAGCCCTGCGCTACGCTGTCGCCCACTTCAACCGTAATTGTATCGCAGTGCGCGTATCTCGTTACGGTATCTTCGTCGTGGCGGATGAGGACGTAATTTCCGTAGCCCCTCGTAACGCCGACGTCGATTACTTCGCCCGCGTCGGCCGCAACGACGGGATCTCCCCTCGTTCCGCAGATATCGAGTCCCTGGTGGAAATTGTAACTTCCTCCGAGAACTCGCCAGCCGTACAGGCTCGTAATGCGTCCCTTATACG
>JAGDBE010000177.1 GCA_017959195.1 Clostridia bacterium
GTTGTTTTGCTCGAAAAAGCAACTGAAAACGAAAACGGAGATGAATAATATGACGCACGCAATTATCCCGGGCAGTTTTGACCCGATTACACTCGGGCATCTTGACATTATTAAACGCGCCTGCGCGCTTTATGACAGGGTTACCGTCGTAATTGCGATAAACGCCGACAAGGAATACGCTTTTTCAAAGGAAGAGCGTATAATGCTTGCAAAAGACGCGGTAAAGGATTTAAAAAACGCCGACGTCGACTCGACGGACGGACTTCTGGTCGATTACGCGGCGGCCGCGGGCTTTCCCGTCATAATAAAAGGCTTAAGAAACAAAACGGATTTTCAATATGAATTGAAAATGGTGCAAATCAATGAGGAATTATCGGAAAAACGCCATTCGCGGCGAGTTTTCACGATGTTTATGCCCGCAACGAAAAGTTTATCGAGAATAAGTTCGTCATACGTGAAAAAACTGCTCGCAAACGGGAAAAGCTGTAAAAAATTCGTTCCAAATGAGGAGCTTCTCAAAAAACTGTATAAAAAAAGACCGTAAAATACGGTCAATAATGAAAAAAGCGCTTGAAAAAGCGCTTTTTTTAATGCAGATATCTGTAATCGTTATGTATAAGGCCTGATGAGTCAACCGTTACCGAATACGCGCCGATAATCATATCTCGCGCCGTATTCCTTACAGTCATAAGTACTACGTCTCCGAAAGAACAGTCGTATTTAAAGTTTTCGTCGAATGAATAAACGTTTTCGCTCTCTCCGAAATTATTTCTTCTGTAAACGCGAAGCTCAAATTTATAGTTTTCGGGAACGGAATTCGTTTTAACATACTCAAATTTTCCGCCCGAAACCGACATGTTTGCCGCCTGTGATTTAAGAAATTCCCTTATTTCCGACACGTTTACGTTGTCGTTTATATCGGTAAAGGAAACGCTGCCCGCTGTTACTTCTGCAAACTTTCTCATATCGTTATTCATGATAACGGCAAGAACTTTCGCCATTTCCGACCTTCTTAAATTGTTTATCGGATTGAAGTTGCCGAGATCATCACCATTGAATATGCCGTTATAATACGATTTCAGTATATTCTCTCTGTACTTTTCGGGAATCGTATTATAGTCCTTTATTGCGGATATGTAGGAATTAACTTTTTCTATGTTATATTCCCCGTCAATTATAAAATCCTTTGCGCAAACGTCCGTTTCAAAACCGTAAAGCGAGTTATCGAAATCAAACGATTTGGTTATAAGGTCCGCGAAGGCGCATCTTGTTATCGGAGAATCAAGTACCGACGTGTCGTTAATGGAAACGACTCTTCCGTAAGTCTCGCAGCCGTAATCAAGCGGGTCTATTATTCCGGCGTCCGTAAGTATTTTAACGTATCCGCTGTACCAGAGCTCCGCGCCTTTTACGCCGAGCATTTCCATGGCTTCTTTTCTCTTTCCCGCTTCTTTTTCAAGTCCGAGATAACGTGTAATTACCGCAAACGACTGGGCGTAAGTAAAGTTACCGTCAGGCTCGAATGTGCTTTCGGTCATACCTTTTATAATGTCGTTTTCGGTGAGGTAATACACGTAATCATAAAACCAGTCGTCTGCTTTTACGTCGGTGAATTTTTCATTTGCTGACGTTCCGCCTGCGACGAAGACGTTTCCAAGTGCCCCGAAAAACATCCCGGCAAGCGCGCAGAACAGATATATTCTCTTTTTAAGCATTTCTACTTCCCGTTCAAATGAATTCGTTATTCTTCAGACGGTATCACAATATTTTCGGTACCGTTTTGTTCTGTATCGGTTTCAGGCGGCGAAGTATCAATATTATCGCCGTCGATGATTTCAGTATTGTCTTCCGGAATTTCGGCGTATTCCCCGTTCACAACCTCGTCGGTATGGTTATCTTCTATGACATATTCGTCGGGTATCGGGGTTTCTTCTATAACGACGTGATTATGCGTCGTACAGTAAGCGTTCGGAGGAATTTCGAATCCTGACGTATATCCGGGATACGTGCCTGCCGGCATTGCGCTGAGATAATACGGGTCTCCCGGGTTGACAACGGAAGTATATCCGTTGAACGCTCTTCTGCACGTATATGCAGCGTCGGTTATCGCAATATTTCTGTTGAAATTTCTGTCCTCGACGTTAATCATCGCAACTTTCATAATTACGTCGTCGGGACAAAGTTCCGTCGCAACAAGGCCCGTTGTAGAATCCCAGTCTATAAGTACGTGGGTTTCGCAGCTTTCTCTCGGAATCTGTCCTTTTGCGTACCAGCCGGTAGATACTCTGCTGCCGCGCAAATCATGCGTGCAGTTTTCTGTCGGAATAAGTCCGCTGTCAAGGCAGAACTGTCTTTGAACAAGGTTTGAAAAATCAAATTTCTTCAATTTTTCTCCGCCGTTATTCGCTTCATCTATATATTTCTGATGAATTATCTTCATAACCTTTTCCCAGGCAAGCATTGCGGGGTTAGATGAGAATTTACCGAGATATTTGGGCGTATCGTATCCGAACCAGCATGCGCCTACGTAATAAGGCGTAAAGCCGGCAAAGAATCTGTCTTTGTCGTCGTTTGTCGAACCCGTCTTACCGGCAACGTTTATCGTTCTGTCAAGGGATATTGCGGCAGCCGTACCGTTTGAAACAACGTTCGTCATTATTTTGGTCATCACGGCTGCGGTA
>JAGDBE010000178.1 GCA_017959195.1 Clostridia bacterium
CCGCTCACCACGACAGGTGCGGATTCCAACATCCTCAACTTCAGATGGGCAACGACGGAAAAGGGAACTCCGGGATTTGCTCCCGCAGGAACGACGATGTACGCTAACTACGCAGCATGTGAAACATTCGGCATCGCAAAAGACGGCGAAGTTCCTTACGGCTGGTACGGCGACGTTGAAGGCAGAGGAAACACCCTCAACCTCAAAGCAGGCGGACAGGGCTCCTACGGCTTCGATGCAGTAAGCGGCAACGTTATAGCTGAATATCAGATGATACTCAGAGAAAACGAAGACACATCCTATACGCTTCTCAGCGGCAGCAACGAAGTATTCACGTTCGCTACGAACGCAGAAGGCTTCTTTGCAAACGGCGAAAAGGTATATGAAGGATACTACAACAACCAGTGGTACATGTTCAGATTCGAACTCGATACCGATGCTCAGAAGGTAATCGTTAAAGTTGACGGAAGAAAGATCGGCGAAGTTGCATTCAAGGAAGCAGCTACCTCCGTTACCGGCTTAAAGATTGCCAACAACAGCGGCAGAGCAGTTCAGTTTGACGACTTCAAAGTATTCAGAAAGATAGCACACGCTGACTACGTTCCGAAGCCCGTTAAACCGGCAGGCGAAGAAGACTACATCATCGGTCTTAACCACTGCCCGATCTGGAGAAACGGCTACGCAGCAAACTTCAGCTGGTCTGTAATTTCTCCTTACACCGATTACGAACTCGCACTCGGTTACTATGACGAAGGTTTCCCGGAAGCAACTGACTGGGAAATCAAATACATGGTTGAACACGGTATTGACTTCATGTCGATCTGTGAATTCCTCCCTGTTAACGGCAAGATGGAAAAGGCGATCGTTAACGAATACTACATTTTCGAAGGTCTTTACAATGCAGAATACATTGACGACATCAAGTTCTGCTTGCTCCTCGAAATTGCAAACGGCGGCGCACCTTACTCCTTCGAACAGTGGACGGACAGCTTTGTTCCGTACCTCATTGAAAAATACTTCAAGCATCCCAGCTACATGAGAATAGACAACAAGGCAGTCGTTGACCACTTCGGCGGCTCGATCGGCAAGTACGTTGGCCGTGAAGTTGGTATCCAGTGCATGGAATACCTTGAAGAAGAACTTAAGAAGATCGGTTACGACGGCGTTTACTGGACGTTCTGCGGCACACCTAACGAAGGTTATGAAGCAATGGGCTTCGACGCTGCACACGCATACAGCTGGGGCGTTCCCGGAAACGGCGCAGACGCTAACAAGAACGGCATCCTCGGATACAAGAATGCTTCCGATATAGTTTGGGCAATTCCTACAGTCAGCGTTGGTTATACCAATACTCCTTGGGGCAAGACCAGAACTCCGTTCATCTCTAAAGAAGATTACATCGAAGTTTGCAGATGGATTAAGAACGATTATCTGCCTAAGTACGCAAAGACCGACGTCCAGAAGAAACTCGTTTGGATTTCGACCTGGAACGAATACGGCGAAGGTACGTTCGTAATGCCGACGACTGACGAAAAGGGATTCCAGTATCTCGATACTATCAGAAATACCTTTACGAAGGGCGATCCCGCTGATCTTGCAAAGATCGACGTTTACCCGACGGCTTCTCAGCTCGAAAGAATTACTCACCAGTATCCGCAGTACAGACACCTCTTAAGAAAGAATCAGACATACTCTGAAGTAATTAAGGAAGGCTCTGTAGAACCGCTTTACACGATAGACTTCACGAGCAAAGACATTGAACTCTCCGAAGGCTGGATCTGGTGCGTTGACGGTCTGAAACAGGATCCCAACAACGGTATTACCGGTTCTTGCAGAATCGCTCACGAAGCGATCATCTACATGGATCAGTCCCGCTGGTCGCAGTGGTGTCCCGACGGTGTTCCCACATCTAAGGTTAACTCGATTATAATCAACGCTAAACTGCCGAAGGGCGAAGCAATGAAGATATTCTTCATCACTTCCAACTCGCAGTCTTGGAACGAAGAAAAAGCTTACACGTTCCCGGCATCCGAAGAAAACGTTATGACGCAGTACGTTCTCGATCCTAACAAGCTCAGAGGCTTCACCGGCGACCTCGTCGGCTTCAGAATTGACCCCGTTGGTTCGCAGGGCGCTAAGTTTGCGGTTAAGTCGATTGAAATCCTTGTTAATACCGGCGCATCGGTATCCAAGATATTCAATGTAAACGGCGTTAACTTCACGTTCCCGAGCATGCCTGAAGTTATGGATAACGGCGACGTTTGCGTTCCGTTCGATCCGGCAATCGGTATGGACTTCAACCTCAACGCATTCCACGTTTGGGATAAGGCTAAACAGGAACTCACCCTCAACTTCATTAAGCATCAGTTCGTATTCACGGTTGGTTCCGATAAGTACATGCTCGACGGTAAAGAAATGAGCCTCGGATACACGCTTATCGAAAAAGACCAGCTGCCTCTGGTTCCGATCAACCAGATCTGCGACGTAATGGATTACAGCTACGAAGTAAACTCCGACGGTGAAATCCAGATAGTAACACCTGCTAAGGCATACTTTGAATCGCTGTATACGGAACCCGTTCCGGGATGCTTCGAATTCAATACGCCCGGCGACGCTGAAGGTTGGGTATCCTCGTTCATGAGCCTCACGGTTGCAGGCGGTTACATGAGATGCCAGTCGGTTAACATGGTTGACAACGACCCTGTTCTCTGGTTGACAAAACTCCAGAACATCGACACCAAGTACTACAACCACGTTGACCTCAGAGTAAGATTCCAGTACAGTGCGGACTACATCTCGAAGTGCCAGATATTCTTCAAGAATAACAAGGCAATGAGCGAAAGCAACAGTATCAACTTTGTACACGATACAAAGGATACCAACGGCGAATGGGTTGAATACAGTGTTGACCTTTCGACGAAGGAATCCTGGACCGGTACGGTTACCGAGCTCCGCTTCGACCCGTTTGATGCATTCGGTTACTGCGATATCGACTACATCAGATTCACTCACGTTGAATAATCTTTAATAAAAGATAATTCTCAATCGGCAGCCCGAAAGGTCTGCCGATTTTTTTTGCACAATTGCGTTGCAATTTGAATACAAATTTGATATAATAAAGCAGAATTCGTATTACGGAGATGGCTTGATGGAAAATAATTGCAGGAACAGCTTCAGAAAAGGTCTGTTTGACGGACTGCCTATCGGGCTCGGCTACCTTTCGGTGTCGTTCGCGTTCGGAATAAAGGCAGTGCAGCAGGGCTTTCCCGCGTCGATGGCGGTGCTTATGTCAATGACCAACCTTACGTCCGCGGGACAGTTTGCGGGGCTCGACCTCATTATCGCAGGCGGAAGCTTTATAGAAATGGCGCTGACGCAGTTCGTAATAAATTTAAGATACGCGCTCATGTCGATTTCCCTGTCGCAAAAACTGTCGGAGAGGGTAACGCTTCCCCAGAGAATGCTCATCGCCTTCGGAAACACCGACGAGGTGTTCGCCGTCGCCGTGTCGAATAAGGAAAAAGTCGGGAAAAGGTATATGTACGGACTGATATTTCTTCCGTATATCGGCTGGACGCTCGGAACGCTGACAGGCGCGGTTGCGGGAAATATCCTGCCTGAAAGCCTTATTACCGCGCTCGGAATTGCGATTTACGGAATGTTTATCGCAATAGTCGTGCCGCCCATGAAAAAATCAAGACCTGTTGCGATAGTCGTCGCGATCGCAATAGCGCTCAACTGTATGTTCAAGTACCTGCCGTATCTTAACCGGGTGTCGTCGGGGTTCGTTATTATAATCTGCGCCGTAACGGCAGCGGCGATAGGCGCAAAAATACAGCCGGTAAACGATATCGAAGATACGCCGGAAGAGGAGGTTAAGTAATTATGCAGATAAATTCGTATTTACTCATAAACCTTGCCGTAATGGCTCTCGTAACCTACCTCATAAGAGCTTTGGCGCTCATACTTATAAGGAAGAAAATCGAAAATAAGTTTATAAAATCCTT
This sequence comes from Clostridia bacterium, assembly GCA_017959195.1. Lineage (GTDB taxonomy): Bacteria > Bacillota > Clostridia > Oscillospirales > CAG-382 > UMGS882. Next base: position 4,008 of record JAGDBE010000178.1, read on the forward strand.
CCTTTACTATATTCCCTACGCCGTGCTTGCGGCAATGACGATTCCTGAGATTTTTTCATCGACGGGAAGCGTGTATTCGGCAAGTTTGGGACTTGTCGTCGCAGTCGTTGCGGCGTTTTTCGAAAAAGGACTCGTAACCGTCGCGGTTTCGGCGTGCATTACGGTTTTCGTAACGGAACTTTTGATGAAACTTATGTAATAAAAAACCGGCGGATTTTTCCGCCGGTTTTTTTGACATAAACGCAAAAATATGGTAATATATAATAGTAAAGTTGTATTCAAAATTATAAAAAGGTGAAAATAATGACGGATAACACGGTTTTTGTAAATAACGTAAAGCTTTCGGAGCTCTCCTCGATGAAAACGGGCGGTCTGGCGGAAAAATGCTGCTTTCCCGAAGACGAAAAGCAGTTGATTTCGTGCATTCATGCGCTAAAAAGCGAAAAAAGAGAGTATATCGTGCTCGGAAATATGTCAAACGTGCTCATTCCCGACGGAAATATAGATTTCGTACCCGTGGTAACGACCAAAATGACGAAAGTCGAAAAAACTTTCGACGGAAACGGAAAACTGCACGTGTACGCTTTCTGCGGCGTGAAGCTCACAAAGCTCGCCTTTGAAATATGCGATATGGGATACTCCGGCGCGCAGTTCGCATACGGAATTCCAGGTACCGTCGGCGGTGCGGTGTTCATGAACGCCGGCGCCTACGGCTCGGAGATAAAGGAAATCGCGGAGTTCGTCGATTTTTATGACGCCGAAAAAGACGAAATTATCAGAATTGATAAGAAAGACTGCGGATTCGGTTACAGAACGAGCGCTTTTCAGGAGAAAAAAGGCGTAATCCTCGGCGCTTCCTTCGTATTTGAAAAGGGCGACAGAGAGGAAATAATGAAAGAAGCAAAGGAAACGATGCAGAAAAGAGTCGATAAGCAGCCGCTCGAATATCCGTCGTGCGGAAGCGCGTTCAAGCGCCCGGAAGGATATTTTGCCGGCAAACTCATCGAGGACTGCGGACTTAAAGGTATTTCCGTCGGCGGAGCGCAGGTTTCCGAAAAACATGCGGGATTTATAATCAATAAAGGCGGCGCGACGACGAAAGACGTAAAGGAACTCATAGAACTCATACAAAAAGAGGTAAAGGAAAAATTCGATATCGAGCTCGTTCCCGAAATAAGAATTTTGTAAGACGGAAGATAAGATGGAAGAAAAGAAAAAGACCTTCAACGTTCAGGTAAAAGAGCAGTTGAAAAACGCCAAAATCGATAAAAGCTGCTGCAAAAAGGCGTTCGAATACGGAAAAAACGTATTCGGAAACATGGAATTCACGTTTATCGATAAGGATAATATAAAGTGCCCCGCTTGCGCGCAGACGTTCCTTCGAGGCGTTTTTCTGTCGAACGGCAACGTAAATTCACCCGATAAGGGACATCATCTCGAAATAGACCTTAAAACGAGAGTCGAGGCGGACGAGCTTTCGGCTTTTCTTGCCGAAAACGGCTTTGACGTAAAGACCTCGAAAAGAAGGAATAAGAGTATAGTCTATTTCAAGGACGGGGACACGATTTTCGGTTTCTTAAGCTTCATCGGCGCGCAGAAAAGCGCATTCGAGTTTTTAGAGACTATTATCGAAAAGCAGGTGCGCAACGACTGCAACAGAAAGAGCAATTTCGATACGGCGAATATTAAAAAATCCACAAACGCGGGCGTAAAGCACGTAAAGGCGATAAAATACCTCGTGGAAAACAAGATTATCGACAGTATGTCGGATAAACTCCGGTACACGGCGGCGCTCAAACTCGAAAACCCGTCGCTTACCCTGTCGGAGCTTGCCGAAATCCACGACCCGCCGATTACAAAATCGTGCGTAAACCACAGACTTGAAAAAATAGTGGAAAAATACGAAAATACCGCCGCAAAAAAGACAAAATAAAGGTTAATTATTAAGAAAAGAACGGGAGGTGAAACGGATGGCAGACGAAAATAAGAAAAGAGATTTTGTCCACCTGCATTTGCACAGTGAGTATAGTTTGCTTGACGGCACGTGCAGAATTTCGGATATACCGCAGGCGTTAAAGAACGTAAACCAGACGGCCGTTGCGATAACCGACCACGGCGTAATGTACGGTGCGGTCGCGTTTTTCAAGCAGTGCAAAGAAGCGGGCATAAAGCCGATAATCGGCTGCGAAATCTACGTTGCCCCCGCTTCACGCTTCAGTAAAAATAAAGAAAACGACGCCGACTACTCGCACCTCGTGCTTCTTTGCAAAGACGAGACGGGATATAAAAATCTCGTAAAAATCGTGTCGAGAGCGTATATCGAGGGCTTTTATTCAAAGCCGAGGGCGGATTTAGACCTCATACGCGAGCATTCCGACGGGCTTATTGCGCTTTCCGCATGCCTTTCGGGGTATATACCCAAGCAGATTTTGAGAAATAACGTAAAGGCGGCCGAAGAATACGCAGAAACGCTCGAAGAAATCTTCGGAAAAGGCAATTTTTATCTCGAACTTCAGAATCACGGGCTCGGCGAGCAGAAAATTGTAAACGAAGAAATTGTAAAAATATCGAAAAAACTCGGTATTCCGCTTGTCGCGACAAACGACGTTCATTACCTTAAAAAAGAGGACGCCGAACTGCAGACGATACTCATGTGCATACAGATGAATAAAACTTTGTCCGAAAAAAGCGACGTCGCGTTCGGAACAGACGAGTTTTATTTAAAGAGCACAGACGAGATGTACGAAATTTTCTCCGAATTTCCCGAAGCGCTTGAAAATACCGTAAAAATTGCGCAAGAGTGCAATTTCGAATTCAGTTTCGATAAGATTATGATTCCCGCTTTCAACGCACCAAGCGGGCTTACTCCCAAAGAGTACCTCGAAAAGCTCTGCGGCGAGGGTAAGGAGAGACGGTTTGCTCAGATAACAGAAAGCGGCGGCTTTCTGAATAAAAGAGTTTATGAGGAAAGGCTTTCATACGAGCTTGAAATAATCGACCGTATGGGATACGACGAGTATTTTCTCATAGTAAACGATTTCATTTCATACGCAAAATCAAAAAAAATCCCCGTAGGACCGGGCAGGGGCTCGGGAGCGGGCAGTCTTGCGGCATTTTTTCTCGGAATAACCGACGTTGACCCGATAAAATACGACCTTCTTTTCGAAAGATTCCTTAATCCCGAGAGGGTGAGCATGCCCGACTTCGACGTCGATTTCTGCTACGAGAGGCGCTCGGAGGTAAAGGATTATCTTGCCGAAAAATACGGCAGAGACCGCGTTTCCGAAATAGTAACCTTCGGAACAATGGCGGCAAGGGCGGCGGTGCGCGACGTAGGCAGGGTGATGAACGTAAATTACGCCGACGTTGACAGCGTTGCGAAAAACATCCCGATGAAACTCGGTATTACGATAGACAAGGCGCTTGAAGAAAACAAGGAGCTTGCGGAACTTTATCAGAGCACGCCGACAATAAAGGCGATGGTCGATTACGCAAAGAAGCTTGAGGGCATGCCGAGGCACGCGTCTGTGCACGCGGCGGGCGTTGTCATCATGGACAAGCCGATAGACGAATACGTGCCGCTCGCCGTAAACAGAGACACGGTTGTAACGCAGTACACCATGAACGACGTTGCGGACATAGGACTTTTGAAAATCGACCTGCTCGGAATAAGATACCTTACCGTAATATCCGATACGCAGAAGGAAGTAAGAAAGACCGAGCCCGGTTTTGACATAGAAAAGGTTAATCTCAGCGACGAAAAGACCTATAAACTTTTGTCTTCGGGAAAGACCGACGGCGTGTTCCAGCTCGAATCGGCGGGAATGAAAAAGCTTCTTGTAAATATGAAGCCGGAAAACATAGAAGACGTAACGGCGGCAATCTCGCTTTTCCGTCCGGGTCCGATGGACAGCATTCCGAAGTACCTTGAAAACAGAAAAAATCCCGAAAAGATAAAGTACGACGTTCCCGAACTCGAAAAAATACTGTCGGTAACCAACGGCTGTATCGTTTATCAGGAGCAGGTAATGCAGATATTCAGACGGCTTGCGGGCTACTCGTACGGCAGAGCCGACATAGTAAGGCGCGCCATGAGCAAGAAAAAGACCAAGGTCATGGAAGAGGAGCGAGAGTACTTCATCGACGGCAAAAAGGACGAAAACGGAAACGTCGAATGCATAGGCGCCGTAAATAACGGCGTGAAAAGGGAAATCGCCGAAAAACTCTACGACGAGATGAGCGACTTTGCAAAATACGCGTTCAATAAGTCCCACGCGGTTTGCTACGCCTTCGTCGCGTTCCGCTCGGCTTATCTCAAGGCGCATTACCCGAAAGAGTATATGTGCGCGCTCATAACAAGCGTTCACGAAAACGCTGCAAAGGTCGCGCAGTATATAAACGACTGTAAAAGTATGGGAATAAAGGTGCTTGCTCCCGACGTGAATAAAAGCGGAATGAATTTCTCATGCGAAGAAGGCGAAAACGCCATACGCTTCGGACTTCTCGGCATAAAGGGCGTCGGCAGAAACTTTATAATTTCCCTTGTAAAAGAAAGGGAAAACGGAGTTTTCACCTCTCTTGAAGACCTGCTTACAAGACTTCCGCAGGGCGAAATCAATAAGCACCTGCTCGAAAGCCTCATTTTGAGCGGCGCGCTCGACTGCTTCGGAAAGACGAGAAGATCGCTGCTCGCGGTGTACGAGAGGGCGCTTGAAATCGTCGCAAAGCGCAACCGCGCAAACGTTTCGGGGCAGTACAATATGTTTTCAACGCCGCCTGCAAACGGTGAAAAATCGTTTTCTTCAATGAATATAGAATATCCCGACCTTCCCGAATTCAGCATATCCGAAAAGCTCGGATTCGAAAGGGAAGTCGCCGGCATTTACCTTTCGGGACACCCGCTTGAAGAATATTCCGCGCTTGCGTCGAAAATCGGGGCGGTAACAAGCGCCGACGTATACGAATCGGCAAACAACGCCTACGCGCCGGGGCTCCTTAAAGAAAAACAGAAAATAAGTATGCTCGGCGTCATAAAGAGCAAAAAGGTAACGACCTCGAAAGCCGGCAAGAACATGGCGTTCGTCGTGCTTGAAGACGAATACGGAGAGACCGAGGCGATAGTATTCCCGAAGGTTTACGACTCGGTGAGCGCATTCTTAAATAAATCAAGCGTCGTGTGCGCGTCGGGCGAGCTTTCGTTCAAGGATACGTCAGACGAGGACGAAAACGGCGAGATAATCCGCGAGGGCAAAATTTTAGTTTCGGAAATCACGCCCGTCGAATATATTAAAAACGAAAATGAAAATAATAACGAAAACAGGGAAAAAAACGAAACGGTAACGCTGTCTTTTTCGAAAAACAGGAAAAACGACGGTTACCGCGAAGCTGCACCGCAGGAATCCGACAAGACGCTGTGCCTCTATATGCGCGTTCCCGATACGGAATGCGGCGAATTCGAGAGGGTAAAGGCGCTGCTTTCGATTTTCGACTACGGCAAAACCCCCGCGTTCGTGAATTTCGCGTCCACCGGAAAAACACTAAGATTTTCAAAGGGCGTAGCATATTCAGACGAACTCCATATCGCACTTGTCAAAATTCTCGGAGACGAAAACGTAAAAACCGCATATAAAAAAATAAATAATGCATAAAATGCGATTTTATACAAATAAAATGCATAAAATAGCACAAATATCCGTATAAAACAAAAAATATTCTTAAAAAATGCAAAAAACTATTGACAAAACGAAATAATGGTGGTAGAATATACCACGTTAAAGCAAAAATAAATTGGAGGTAACAACAATGAAAAAATTTTTAGCAGTATTGCTTGCGGTACTTATGGTATTCGCAATATGTTCATGTGAAAAGAAAGTTGACGAACAGCAGTCCGAAAACGAAGAAACCGAAAACGTAGTTGACGCGCCCGAAGAAAACGCTGAAGAAGCAGGCGAAGAAGCAGGCGATGACGCCGGTGAAGAAGCAGGCGAAGATGAAACTCCCGCCGAAAACTCGACCATCACGATGGCAACCAACGCATACTTCAAGCCCTACGAATTTTACGAAGGCGACAAGATAGTGGGCATCGACGCTGAAATCGCCGAAGAAATCGCAAAGAAACTCGGCAAAGAGCTCGTTATCGAAGATATGGAATTCAGCACCATCATCACTGCGGTTCAGGAAGGTTCCGTTGATTTCGGTATGGCCGGCATGACGGTAACCGAAGAGAGAAAAGAAAGCGTTGACTTCTCGTCAAGCTATGCAAACGGCGTTCAGTCTATCATCGTAAAGGAAGATTCTCCCATTACGAGCGTTGACGACCTCTATGCAGACGGCGCTTCCTATAAGGTAGGCGTACAGCTCGGAACGACGGGCGACATCTACTCGACGGATGATTTCGGCGAAGACAACGTAATCCAGTATTCAAAGGGCAACGAAGCGGTTCTCGCACTCGTAGGCGGCTCCGTTGACTGCGTAATCATCGACGACGAACCCGCAAAGGCTCTCGTTGCCGAAAACGAAGGTCTCAAGATTCTTGACACCTCGTATGCAGACGAAGACTATGCAATCTGCGTTGCAAAGGGCAATGGCGATTTGCTCGCAGCCATCAACGCCGCAATAGACGAACTCACGCTTGACGGCACGATCGACGCAATAGTTGCAAAATACATCAAATAATAAAACTGTATAAAGTACATATTACAAAACGGGAATGGTACTAATCATTCCCGTTTGCGGTATTTACGGGAAAATTTATGGAGAAGCGGAAAATGAAGAAAAATAAGACTGTAAACGGCATATTGAAGATACTTGCCGCTGTGGGCATTACAGCAGCGGTGATTTTTGCCGTCGTTTTGTTCCAGCTGAAAGACAGTAAATTCAGCGGCGAAATGACTGTCGAAAAAGCGTCGCAAATAGTAAACGATACGCTTTCCGATCTGCCGGAAACAGTGTCCGCGGTAGCAAAATTCGTAGAAGAAAATACCGTCGTTACCGTAAACGATATTACCTACGGCCACGAGAAAAACGTAATCCTCGACTGCACGTACGAGACGATTGACATCGGAAAAACCATAGAAGAAAACGCGCAGAAATATATAAACAACGTTTATGCGTTCTATCGCGAAAACAGCGACAGCGGCAAGAAGACAAACGCGACAAAAATAAAGCTTTTCGTCGCGGGGGAGGTACAAGAAGACGTCAAAAATGCGCAAACCGTTTCGGGAGACGTTAAACTCGAGATTTTCGAGATTGAAAAGGGAAAATATCAGCTTTATCTCGGCGACGACGTCGTAAATACCGTTTTCGGCGGAATACTCGACGCTCAGAAAACGATATCCTCAAAGGATACCGCCGAATATAACGGGGAAGAAGTCAATATCCAGAAACTCAATACCATAAAAACGGGTATAAAAGACTGCTTTACACTAAAAAATTACAGTAAAGAGCGCCCCGACACGAGCATTCCGATTTTAAAATTGTGGAATACCTTAAAATATGATTTCACGCGTAACTTCATCACCGAAAAGCGCTATATGTATCTCGTAACGGGACTTCTCACCACGCTTGAAATCACCGCGTGCGCAGTGCTTCTCGGTATTATCATCGGCTTTATCGTCGCGATAATCAGGTGCACCTTCCAGAAGACGGGAAAACTCAAAATTCTCGATAAAATCTGCCAGGTTTACCTGTCTGTAATGAGGGGCACGCCTGTAATGGTACAACTTCTTATTATGTATTTCGTAATACTGCTGCCGATGGGCGTTGAGAAATTTCCCGCGGCGGTGCTCTGCTTCGGCCTCAATTCCGGAGCATACGTTGCCGAAATCGTGCGCGGCGGAATTATGTCGATAGACGACGGACAGACGGAAGCCGGACGCAGTCTCGGATTTACCTATATGCAGACTATGTGGTATATCGTAATCCCGCAGGCGTTCAAGGCGGTGCTGCCGTCGCTCGCAAACGAGTTCATAGCGCTGCTCAAAGAGTCGTCCGTCGCATTCTATATCGGCGTTGCCGATTTAACGCTCGGAGGAATAAAGATACGTTCAATAACGTACAGTAACTTTATGCCTCTTATCGCAATAGCGCTTATATATCTTGTGATAGTGCTCGGACTTTCAAAATGCGTATCCATTCTCGAAAGGAGGCTCCGCAAAGGTGATAACCGTTAAAAATCTTTATAAGGACTTCGGAAAAGACGGCGAAATAAAGGTTCTCAAAGACGTCAGCGAAAAAATCGAAAAAGGCGAAAAAGTGGTTATTATCGGACCGTCGGGAAGCGGAAAATCCACGTTCCTGCGGTGCTTAAATTTGCTTGAAAAGCCTACTTCCGGCGAGATATGGTTCGAAGACGAACTCATTACCGCCAAAAAATGCGACGTTAATAAACTCCGCATGAAGATGGGAATGGTGTTCCAGCACTTCAATCTATTCCCGCACCTGACGATAATGGAAAATATTTCTCTCGCCCCGATAAAGCTTCTCAAAAAGACTAAGGAGGAAGCCGAAAAAAACGCAATGGAACTCTTGGAGCGCGTAGGACTTCCCGATAAGGCACAAGCTTTCCCGGGACAGCTTTCGGGCGGCCAGAAACAGCGTATCGCAATAGCGCGCGCCCTTGCAATGAATCCCGACGTCATGCTCTTCGACGAGCCGACAAGCGCGCTTGACCCCGAAATGGTCGGCGAGGTCCTCGAAATTATGCGCGAACTCGCGGAAGACGGAATGACCATGGTCGTCGTTACGCACGAAATGGGATTTGCAAAAGAGGTCGCAAACAGGGTGCTCTTTATGGACGAGGGAAAAATTATCGAACAGGGTACCCCCGATGAAATCTTCTCCTCGCCTAAAAGCCCCCGCCTTCAGGACTTCCTGTCAAAGGTTCTTTAAATATTACTTTCCGTAACTAAAGAAAGGAGCGCTTTATCGTGAAAAGAAGAATCTTATCGGCACTGTGCCTTATTCTTTTGACCGCGCTTGTCGGTTGCAAAAAAACGCAAACCGAACCAAGGAGCCTTGAAACACTTAAGGAAATTTACCCCGAATATTTTGAAATGTCCGATTTTAAAGGCATTGAAGTTTACGTGTGGAAATCGGACGACGGCTCTTTTCGCTGCGGAATGATGAGCGGCACCAACCGCATGAAGACTGATGAGGAAATTGAGGCTTTGCAGGAAAGACCGCTTTCGATAGACGAAGCGAAAATGATTCTTGATGAATCAGGAATCGCAAATAACTTTGTTTTTCTGATTCCCATTGCACAGCCGTACACCGAATACAAAAAGCAAATTAATAAACTGTATGAATAAAAAAGGATATACGGCTTTTGCCGTATATCTTTTTGTTTGTTTTATGTACTTTTCTTTCACAAGAAAAGTATCCCCGCTTTCTTGAAAGAAAGCGGGGCAAAGAACTTTCCTTA
>JAGDBE010000179.1 GCA_017959195.1 Clostridia bacterium
AGGAACGGGCTTGATCCGTTCCTTTTATAAGTTTATTCTTCCCTTGCGATATCGGGATGCCTTGCGTAATAATCGTCCAGCGCGTTCTTTATCGCCTCTTCGGCGAGCACCGAACAGTGCATTTTGTAATCCGGCAGTCCGTCGAGTGCCTCTGCGACCGCCTTGTTTGTGAGTTTCAACGCTTCCGAGACGGGTTTTCCCTTTATGAGCTCGGTTGCCATGGAGCTTGACGCTATCGCGCTTCCGCAGCCGAACGTCTCGAATTTTACATCTTCTATTATATCGTCTTTGATTTTAAGGTACATCTTCATGATGTCGCCGCATTTTGCGTTTCCGACTTCTCCCACTCCGTCGGCGTCTTCTATTATTCCCACGTTTCTCGGGTTGCGGAAATGATCCATTACTTTTTCACTGTATAATGCCATTTTTTACACCTCACAGAATGAATTTTGATTTTCCGGCGCAGAGATCGCGCCAGACGGGAGAAAAGTTTCTGAGATATTCGACTACCTCTTTTACGGATTTTATCATGTAGCCGACTTCCTCTTCGGTTGCGTCGTCTCCAAGCGTTAATCTTAACGAGCCGTGCGCAACGTCGTGCACTCTTCCTATCGCAAGAAGTACGTGGCTCGGGTCAAGCGAGCCCGACGTGCACGCCGAACCGGAAGACCCCGAAATTCCCTTGTCGTCGAGCAAAAGAAGAAGCGATTCGCCCTCTATGCCCTCAAAACAGAAGTTTACGTTTCCGGGCAGACGCAAGACGGCGTCTCCGTTAAGCGCCGAATGCGGAATTTCCGACAGTCCTTTGATGAGTTTGTCTCTTAAATAAATGAGTTTTTCGGCGTTGGCCTCCATGGAATCGACTTCTTCCACCAGGGCTTCCGCCATCGACATTATGCCGGGAACGTTCTCCGTTCCGCCGCGCCTGCCTCGTTCCTGTGCGCCGCCTTCTATCAAGTTTGAAAGGCGTATGCCCTTTTTCACATACAGAAATCCCACGCCTTTCGGTCCGTGAAATTTGTGCGCAGAAGCGGAAAGCATATCAACGTTGTCCTTTTCGACGTCAACGGGAATGTGCCCTACCGCCTGCACCGCATCCGTGTGGAATATAATTCCGCGTTTTCTGCATATCTCGCCGATTTTTCTTATCGGCTGAATAGTTCCTATCTCGTTGTTCGCATACATCACCGTTACAAGACAGGTATCGTCCCTTAACGATTTTTCGAGTTCATCTGTATCTATTATTCCGCTTTCTGAAACGGGAAGATACGTTACTTCAAAGCCCTCTTTTTCGAGTTTCTTCAACGTATGAAGCACCGCGTGGTGTTCGATTTGGTCGGAAACGATATGCATTTTGCCCGCTTTTTTGCCGATTTCAGCCGCCGAAATAATCGCCTGATTGTCGGCTTCCGAGCCGCCGGAAGTGAAATATATTTCAAGCGCGGATGCGGCGTTAATACATCGTGCTACCGTTTCTCTCGCGCTCTCAATCGCTTCTTTCGCCTTCTGCCCTTCCGAATAAAGACTCGACGGGTTTCCGTAAATCTCTTCGAGATACGGCATCATGGCTTCTACCGCCCTCTTGCTCATTTTTGTCGTGGCGGCGTTGTCCGCATATATTTTCATGAGCTTTTCCCCTTTCTTTTCGTATTTTACGATATTATAACATTATTTGCCTACTCTGTCAATAGGCAATTCAACCAAAAAAATGAAAAATAACTTGATTTACCTATTCACCTTGTGGTATAATATGTAAAAGAAAACGGGGGTATAAAAATGATTTCGACAAAAGGAAGATACGCGCTGCGGGTAATGATAGACCTTGCGGAGCATGACGGAAAAAAATGTATTCCGCTCAAAGAAATTGCCGAAAGGCAGGAAATATCGAAAAAATACCTTGAAATAATCGTAAAAGACCTCGTAAAGAGCAAACTCATCGTAGGTATAGGCGGAAAAGGCGGCGGTTATAGATTATGCAGAAAGCCGGAAGAATATACCGCGGGCGAGATAATCGAATCGGCGGAAGGACCGTTTATCACGGTTGCGTGCCTTGCGGAAAGCGCAAACGAGTGTCCGAGGGCTTCGTGCTGTAAAACTCTGCCTTTGTGGGCGGAATTCGATAAAATCACGCACAACTACTTCTTTTCAAAAAAACTCAGCGATTTGCTGTGAGAAAATAAAAAAGCAGGGAAAATCCCTGCTTTTTTATTTTAATTCAATCATATTCCGTATATTATAAGCAGCGTCCTGCCTCTTCCGTTGAAAAAGACGGTTTTTTACTTCAAAAGTTCCCTTTTATATCAAAAACAGTAATAAAAGTCAAAATCTTCGGGCGTTTTTGCGGTAATAAGTATTTTTTCATTCGTAATTGGGTGCAGAAATTCGACGCTCTTGCAGTGAAGCCGCATTCTTTCGCCTTTTATCTCGCTTCCGTACAGAAAATCGCCGTAAATCGGGTGCTCAAGATACGACATATGAAGTCTTATCTGGTGCGTTCTTCCCGTAACGGGAGTTGCTTCCGTCAAAGACAGATTCTTCTTTTCGTTCTCCGAAATAACCTTGTATTCCGTTACCGCCTCTTTGCCCGACGTAAAATCGACTTTGCGCTTTATTATGCCTTCGTCTCTCGAAATCGGCGCCGAAATGACGCCCTCTTTTTCGGAAAAGATTCCGACGCATAATGCAATATACGTCTTTTTTGCGTTTTTATGCTCAAATTTCGCGGCGGCAAGCGCGTTTTTCGCAATAAGCACAACGCCCGTCGTGTCGGCGTCAAGCCGCGTCAAAACCCTGAACGCAACAGGATTTTTTTTGAAATAATACATTACGGCGTTTGCAAGCGTGTCGTCTCTGTGCTTTATCGACGGATGAACGGGCATAAACGCCTTTTTGTTCACGGCAAGCAGGTCTTTGTCTTCAAAAAGCACGTCGAGCGGAATATTCACGGGAATAATATCGGGAGAAGTCTTTTCGGGAAACTCCGTTTCAAGAATATCGCCGCTATGAAGTATATGATTTGAAAAAACTTCTCTGCCGTTCGCCTTTATGCTGCCGTAATACTTCGCGCTTTTGAAAATCCGCGCGGAGTACCCCGCTTTTTGCCGCAGAAACGTCTTTACGTCGATTCCGTTTTCCTTTTCTGTTATAATATACTTTTCTTTCACTTTATTTTCCCGTTTCAAAAAGAGTTTTTCTCATGGCAAGCGCGTAATTTGAATACCCGCTCTCCCCCGTAACGTCATTTACAAGACTTAAAAACGGCGGAAACGCAACTTTTTTATCTATATCATCAAGCTCGACTTCAAGTATGGCGTATCTTTGCTCAAAAGTATATACGTCAAGCTCGAAAACGTTGTTTTCATATTCGAAAACGTATCTTGTTTTATCAATTTCCGAAAGATTTTCATCTTTTTCTTTGAGATAACCGTCATATTCCTCTTCTGAAATCTCTCTTTCGGTTTCGCGCCTGACTCCGAAGGAGACGTCGGTCTTTTCGGTGTAGTAATACTTCGTTTCCCCGCTTTTTTCGGTTTTTCTCACGCGCCTTACCGCGTTTTTACCGTCATTTTTCATAAGAAGATACGTCTGGGTGATTTTATACTCTTTTCCCGTTTCCGCCATTTTTTCAAAAAATGCTTTTCCGGGCATTTCGATCAAATATTTTCTCTCGGTTTCAAAACCGTCCTTGAAAGACGTTTCAGACACGAAAAGGCCTCCTTTTTGCAAAACAAAAGGCTGTGCTCTGCACAGCCTTTATATTATTTATCAGTCGCTGATATACGGAATAAGAGCGATATGACGAGCGCGTTTGATTGCTATCGTCAGCTCTCTCTGATGCTTTGCGCACGTACCCGTAATTCTTCTCGGAAGAATCTTGCTTCTTTCGGAAACGTACTTGCGAAGTTTTACAGCGTCTTTATAGTCAATATATTCCGCTTTTTCCGCGCAGAAATTGCAAATCTTCTTGCGCTTCTTGTTGTTATTGCTGCGGAAAGGCTTTTGTACTTCTTTATCCATCAGTTGTTACCTCCTGTAAGAATTAGAACGGCAAATCGTCTTCTGCCGAAAGTTCCTCAAAGTTTGCGTCGGAAACCTTTGCCTGAGACGAAATCGGTTCGCCTCCGTAATAAGTTCCTTCGCTCTTTTCACGCTGGGCTCCGGAAGAGCTTGCGCCGAACGTTACTTCGTTTGCCACAACTTCCGTAATGTATCTCTTTGAGCCGTCCTGCGCGGTGTACGAACGAGTCTGAAGCTCGCCCACAACCACAATCGATCTGCCCTTGCTGAAATATTTCGTTACAAACTCGGCTGTGCCTCTCCAACATACGATATTTATGAAGTCGGCCTTAACCTCGTCCGTTTCTTTTGCGAATCTGCGACCCACAGCAATCGAAAACGACGTTACGGATATTCCGGAAGGCGTTGTTTTAAGCTCGGGGTCTGCCGTGAGGTTGCCCATTAAAATGACTTTATTCAAACTTGCCATGTTTCTCAGACCTCTTTTCTGAAATTATTTTTCGATTTTTACGATAATAGAACGAAGAATTCCGTCCGTAATGTTGAAAATACGGTCAAGCTCTGACGGAAGTTCCGCGCCCGACGTGAATTCAACAACGTAGTAGTAACCGTCTGCATAGTCGTCGATAAGGTATGCAAGCTTCTTCTTGCCCCATTCGTCAACCTTGTCAACGGTACCGCCGTTTTCACTTATAATTCCCGTGAATTTATCAAGCATTTCTTTAGCTGCTTCCTCTGTAAATTCGGGATTAACAATGAAAACTGTTTCGTACTTTGACGTAAGTTCCATTTTCCGCACCTCCTTTTGGACATATGACTCCTTGCGGAGTAAGGAGGAAAAGTAATCAACTGTATGAAAACCTTTCCACAAGTTAAAAGTATATATTATTTTAGAAGTTTTGTCAAGTATTTATGAAAATTTTCTTTGTTTCCGCAACGGTCATGCCGATATATTGACATTTTTGCCGTAAAATGATATATTAATGTATGTATTAAATCTTAAAGGGGCAGCAGTGCTATGACAGATAACGTACATAAGAATCACAGAGCGAGAATGCGGGAAAAATTCGTCTTGTCGGGCGGAAACGCGATGCCCGATCACGAGCTTCTCGAAATAGTGCTTTTCGGATGTATTCCAAGGCAGAATACCAACGCCGTTTCCCACGCTCTGCTTGAAAAATTCGGTTCTCTGTCAGGCGTTTTCTCTTCGTCGGTGCAGGAGCTTAAAACGGTAAAGGGTATCGGCGACAACGCCGCCGTGTATCTCAAAACCTTTGCCGAAATAAATAAAAGGCTGTCATGCGAAGTAAAGAGCACGGATGCGTTTCTGACCTACGACGAGATAGGCGCGTATTTTACAAAACTTTTCCGTTACGAAACCGTTGAAAAACTGTATCTTCTGCTTTTTGACAAGAAAGGCAAAATTGTAAAGAAGGTCCTCGTCGCCGAAGGAGACGTGTCGCAGGCGCAGACGAATATGAAGGTCATAATCGAAAACTCCGTCTCGCGCCGCGCTTATTCCGCCGCAATCGCCCATAACCACCCGAGCGGCATACTCCACCCGTCAATCGAGGACAGAACGCTGACTGTAATCGTCGAACAGCAGTTGTCGCTTCTGGGAATCCATTTCATCGACCATTACATAATTGCGGACGGCAAATACGAGGGTATAAAAGAAACGGTCTTCCGTCTTTCGGAAGAGCGTAAATCGAACAGCGATTTTATTGAGGAAAAACATTTTTGAAATAAAAAACGGCACGAAAGTGCCGTTTTTGTTTTTTTATATGTGCTTTATCTGCAGCGCTGATTCCGACAGCTTTGAGCCGTTGAAGCCGTGGTGCTTCCGAGAACGTCCGAGGGGTTGCACACGTCGGACGCACCCGCAATGTTGTTTGATAAAGCTCCTCCCACCGTCGGCGGATAGAATTCGCACGTCGGGAAGCTCATGTTGTTGAATACCGAGCAGGGATCCGTTTCGGAAAGAACGTTGCTTGTCTTGTCGGGTATGCAATAATCCGCCGCGTTTATCAGTAAGGATACGGGACGCTGCATTCTTATCATTGAAAATACTCCGAGCGACACGTACAGACACTTCAAGCCGAATTCTTCCGTCGGGAATACTCCGCACGCGGTGCAAACGCTTTCGGGTATCTGTTCGGGCGAGCAGCAGCAAAGTCCGAATCTGCACGTTCTGTCAACGAGTTTTATCGCAAGGCAGATAGGCGTTGCGACTTCGAGAACGACTTTCGGCAGATTGGTGCTGTATTTGACGGACGGTGTTCCGGGAAGATTGTTGTTGCAGAAATCGGAAGTAAATATTCCCACGTTTCCTTCGCTTCCGAACATCACTATCTGCTTGTCATATACTGCAATTCCGCAGAATTCCTGACTCTGTGAATAAGGAATGGTTGCTTCAAAGCATATTCTGAAATAAAAACGAATATCTACGGCAAAGTATCCCCTGTTGAATGCGACATCGCTTACCGCTATGTTCGCCCAGATAACGTCTGCGCACTTGCTTCTTATGCTCGTTGCGTGGTCTATTGCAGACTGGCCGTTCTGGTCCAAGAATACTCTCAAATCTTCTATGCAATCCTTATCTCTTGCGGAGTCATATATTTTCTCGACGTTTATACAAGTCGATTTATCTGCGGCGGCACGGACATCTCCGATGCCAAAACAGCAATTATTTTTTTCAGCCATTTGACAAACCTCCTATTTATATAAAAGCAAATCAATATCTTTGCTTTTGTTATATAGTATGCGTAAACACAAAATCTTGTGTAGTAGCAAAGGAGGTTTATTATAATACGGAAAGACCGCCGGGAACCGGCGGTCTTTTATTTATCCGATATAATCAATAAGCCTGTTTATCACAACCGCGGCTTCCGCGCGGCTTAAAAACGAATCGGGATTGAATTTCCCGTCTTCCGCTCCCGAAATAAGCCCCGCGCTTTCAAGAAAACTTACCGCTTCTTTTGCATAATCCGAAATATTATCAAAATCGGCAAAGGCGCTTTCCTCTTCGGTAACAGATGCGGGATTGTTGTCCTTTAACGCGCGGTAAATCATAACCGCCATATCCTGCCGCAGTATGTTTTCACCGATTCCGAAAAGATTTTCGCTTATGCCGGTAACTATTTTTCTGCTAAACATAACAGATACGTACGGGAAATACCACTCGTCGGCGTTTACGTCTTCAAAATCGGGTTTTAAACCGCTTTCTCCCTCAATTTTCGCGGCATTTACGAGCATTTTTACGAATTCTTCCCTCGTTACCGGCGCCGACGGGTCGAAAACCGCGTTTCCTTTGCCCGAAATAACGCCTTTTTCATATAGCCTTTCAACCGCGTCGTTTGCCCACGCGTATCTTCCCATGTCGCAAAAAGAGCTGTAAACCGTCTTCTCGTCTGCGGTCAGATATTTGTTCAGCTGCTTGAACATTTCGCTCGCAATTCTCTCCATGCCTAAGTCTCCGGGATGAGTCTGCACGCCCGACGACCACTCGGGATGGTCAAGCGCCTGGTTTTCGGGAGTAAAAAGCGGTGCAAGGTCCGCGACCGGAATATCAAGTTTCTTCGCCGTGTTTTTCGTTCCGCTTATTTTGGCGCTGCCGCCCCAGAAAGGCGTAGTAACCAAGACTATTACTCCCGGCGAGCCGTCTTTTATGTTGTTTACAAACTGCGTAAGCGCATTTTCGTAAACCTTTTCGTTGGTGCAGTTCGAATTTTCGCCGAACTGTACCGTAACGACGTCCGGCTTTACTCTTTCCGATTCTCTGAAAAGCCCGTAAAACGAATAAGACAGGTCCTCGTCCTCCTCATACCCCGACGTTCCGTATTCAAAACCGCCGGTGGACTGGCCGATATACCATATTACGCTGCCTTTTCCGTATTTTTCTTCGAGATAATATATGAGTCTGTGGACGTAGTCTTTGTCCGCCGCCGTTGCGGCCATGCCCCAGTTGCCCTGCCAGCCGAGATTCTCGTTCGGTGCGTGCCTTAAAATCGAATTTCCGTACGTCGTGAGTTTTATCGTCCTTGACGCATACCTCTCGGACTGACCGGATATTTTAATTGTGCATTCCGGCTCGTATGTTTCTCCGTCATAGGTAAGATATGCGGTAACTTTGATTTCACCGTCTATTTTTCCCGTAAGTTTGAGACTTTTGTCATCTTGAACCTCGGGAAACGCGTTTACCGAGTCAACGGCCCACCTGACGTCTTCAAAATCCGACTTTTCCGTACCGTTTTCCGTCTTTATATACGGCGTTAAAACGGCAGCGCCCTCGTCTTCGGTAATTTCATACCTGTCGGCATGTATGCCGATTTCGTATTTTTCGGCATAAGCACTCATTTGCGCCGTAAGCATAATAAAAACGAGTAAAGTGAATGCAAATCTGATTATTCTTTCAAACCGCATAAAATCCGTCCTTACTTTTTCTCAAAAAGCTCAATAAAACGGCGAAGCCGTTCGGGGATTTCTTTTTGCGCGTCAAGGCCGTTGTCTCCGAGTTTTATCAGCTTGTTTTCGCCGTGATAATCGCTTCCGGCGGTAACGTACAGATCGTATTTTTCCGCAAGCAAAAGCGCTTCCGACGTCAGTTTAACGGTGAAGCCCGAATAAAACGCCTCGATACCGCAAAGGCCGTATTCCTTAAGCTTTAGGATGCGTTTTTCCATATCTTCGCCCAGAATAAGCTCGTCTCCGCTGCCGAAAAACGGGTGCGCCAGCACCGCTTTTCCGCCTCCGCCGATTATCCCGGATATCGCCTCTTCGGGTTTAACGTATTCGTCTTCAAAATGTTTTTTGTTTATGAATTCGGTTATTGCCTGCTCTTTCGACTCCGCGTATCCGTATTTTACCATAAGGTTTCCAATATGCGGCTTTCCGGGGTTGTCGAGCCGCATGAGTTTTGAAATCTCCTCTTGCGGAAATTCAAAGCCGAACTGCGATTTCAGAAAGTCGAGCCTGGATACAACCTTTTTCATGCGAAGCTCGTGGCTGTGCTCCACAACCTTTCCGATCGATTCGCTTTCGGGGTCGAATCCGTAGCCGAGAACGTGGTATTTTCCTTCCCCGTCCTTACAGGAGAACTCCGCTCCCGGTATGAAAAGAATTCCTTTTTCCTCCGCAATCGGCGCTATTATCCGGGACGCCTTCACGGCGTCGTGGTCGGTTACGGAAAAAATATTGATTTTTTCCGAATACACCTTCTCTGCAATCTGCTCAGGGCTGTCCGTGCCGTCGGAGACGGTTGTATGCATATGTAAATCTATTTTGTAAAAACCGTCCGTCATACGGCGCATCCTCCTTTTAAAGAGTTTTTTTCAGAGTCAATATATTCTGACCGTCTTTGTATTCGTATTTCACGTCGTCCATCATCTTTTTTGTCATAAAGATGCCGAGTCCGCCGATTTCGCGCTCTTCAGCCGAAAGCGTTATATCGGGATCCGTCTTTTCAAGCGGGTCGTAAGGAACTCCGTGGTCGATGAAGGTAATCGAAACCGCAAGCGGGTCGTTTGAAACTTCAATGCGCACGGTGGCCTTGCCTTTTTCGGGAGCGTAAGCATAACTTGCGATGTTGATAAAGATTTCCTCAACCGCCACTCCGATTT
Source organism: Clostridia bacterium (assembly GCA_017959195.1). GTDB lineage: Bacteria > Bacillota > Clostridia > Oscillospirales > CAG-382 > UMGS882. Next base: position 9,636 of record JAGDBE010000179.1, read on the forward strand.
GCATTGCCGCTTTGGGAGAACAGTCTTCCGCCTCGATTTTCTCCTCAACAAAGGCCTGTACTTCGGAAAGATTTTCGGGAGTAGCCTCTATGTCGAGTTCATTTGGTTCAAAGCAGAGCGTATCCGTCTTTTTTATGAGCCCGATAAGTTCTGCTTTCCAGAATTCGATATTTTTCTTTTCGAATTCCGAATCAAGTCCGCCGCGGCGGATTGAACGGCGTACAAGGCGGGTATATCCGAGTATCCTTGCCTTGTCCTCCACCTCGCGTATCTTGGTCTCGCAGTTTGTTCCGAGATAAGACGCAAGGGCCTTGTGCCAGAATGTGCTTCCCGTTTCAAAGTCAAAGCCCTGGAATGTCTTTATGTTTTCATGATTTGTTTCGGAAAAACCGATATAGGCGTTGTACATGCTCGCAAGTTCGAAAATGGGATTTCCGATTGCAAGCGTATCCATATCTATAAGTAAAACCTCGTCATCCTGCAGTTCCAGGTTTTTGGTGTGATAATCGCCGTGAATCATATGGTTGTCGAACGGTATTTTTTCAACAAGAGAAACAAGCTTTTTTCCCTCTTCTTCCGGCAGATAATCTTTCACGAAATTTGCCCATGAGAGCGCCGTTTCCTTCATATCGGGAAGTTTTCCCTCCGGTACTTCGGTCGCGTGAATCCTTTTAAGCATTTTCACGTATTCCTTTACGCACCAGTCCATCTTGTCGGGCTCCGTGGAAAGTATTTTCGAGAACGACCTTGCGTTAAGAAGCTCAAATACAGAGCCGTAACTTTCGCCGACTTTAACTACGTCGTATGAAATCGCCGTCGGGATTCCGAGAATAAGCGCAAGGCGCGCCACTTCTCTTTCGTGCTGAATGTCGGCAAGCGCGTCGGCGTTGTTGTAAACCTTTACGACGTTGTCGCGGTCAATGCGGTAAATCGTGCCGTTTGCGCCTTGTCCTATTACCTCGCAGCCCTCGACGGTTATCACGCGGTATGCCTTTTCCACCGCCATCATCTCGGTAAAGCCGGTCATGTCGAGAATTTCGTAAACATCGGAATTCACGTTTACGATTTTCATTTCCGGGAACGTTTTTTTGATACGCAGAATAACGCGAAGACCCGCACTTGAAATATAGGCAAGGTCGGAAGCGTCGATTTCCACGCATGCGCCTTCCTTACCGTCAAGTTTTTCAAAAACTTCTTTCTCAACCTGCGATGCGTTTCCGGAATCTATTCTTCCGGAAAAATTCAATTTAATAAGATTATTGTTTTCGTTCGTCATTTCTTTTTCCGTCCGTTTCTTAAAACTGCCTTTATTCAATGGTCAGAATATCGGCAAAGCCCGTTACCTCAAAGATTTCCTTTACCGTATCGTTGAGGTTTCTGATTGTGATTCCGCCTTTGCCCGCCATCGCCTTTTGAGCAGACAAAAGGACGCGGAGCCCTGCGGAAGAAACGTATTCGAGGTTTGAAAAATCAAACACCAGCTCTTCCAGCCCGCCAAGCGAGTTTTTGATTTCCTGTTCAAGCTCCGGCGCGGTAACGGTATCAAGCCGTCCTTCAAGCGCAAAAGCAGCCTTTCCGTTTTCGATGTTCTTTTTGATTTTCAGCATAATTCTATATCCCCTGTTTAAAAATTTAGTGTAAAAAGCGTTTCAGACAAAGCGGAAAATGAGTTCAAAACAGTTGTATCAAACTTTTCACATAAGTCCCCATTGTAAGAAACCGCCAAATATATTATATATTAATTTCAGCGTATTTTCAATAGTTTTTTCATACGATTTGCCAAAAAAGCCTTGAAAAATTACCGTTTTTTCATTTTTATACCCGTAAACGCCCCATTTGTAAGCGAAAAAAGTCCGCCGCGGCAGACGGAAACGGTTTCTCCACTCTGTTTTGCCGCGGCGGGTGTTTTTATTTAAATTATTTGTAGCAGCGGTACAAAAACGTAACGTAAACCGCGCGTACACATGCGTCTTCGGGGTTGAACGACGAGTCGGGGCTGATAAGTCCGCGGCTTTCCGCCCAGATTACCGCAGGCGCAAACCAGTCGCCGGAGTTTACGTCGCCGAACGACGAATTTCCGTTTTGCACGGGCGAACCCTCTGCGCGGTAAAGGAACGTTACCGCCTGCGCGCGCGTCGTAGCGTCGCCCGGGTGGAACTGTACGTCGTCCGATACCGAAATAAGGCCGTTTTCAAACGCCCACAAAACCGGCTTGTAGAAGTAATCTTTTTCGGTTACGTCTGTAAAGGGGCTTACCTTCAACGACGGCTTGGGCATGCCCTTTACGCGCCAGATGAAAGTAAGCGCCTGCGCTCTTTC
>JAGDBE010000180.1 GCA_017959195.1 Clostridia bacterium
AAATCTACCGAAAATAACCTTTATTTTCAAAAACAATGAATAATGTAAAATATTTTTTTAAAACGGAAAAAATATTGCCCTGAAATATTGACTTTTTGCGATTTGTATGATATTATATTCAATGTATAGGAGTATCTTTATTTTTAAATGAGTGGTGGTGTTATATGAAAGTCAGCCACAGAATTATCCTGTATACGGCGCTGTTTGCGACGGTTTTGTGTATTCTTTCGGCGGGTGTGTCCGCTGAGGGAACCCCGAAACTGTATGCGGAAGCGACACCTGTCGCGGATAACGGAGTTTTTGAGCTGAATATAAGTTTGGAAAACGTGAATTTCGTGGCATACGGAATCGCCTTCAAATTCGATATGGAAGCGGTTGTGCCGTGTACGGCGGACGGAGAGGCGATGTCCTCTTTCGGAGAATTTTCTTCGCTGAAACGGTACGAAAACTTCAATTTTATCGGTGAGAAAGCGGATTTTGAGAAGGGTTATTTTACCTACACGTCTTTCATCACGCCGGGCGCGACTGAAGGAAACGTTTCCGACGGAGAAGCCGCAATAACGGAAAAAACGCTTGTTGCGACGTTCAGGTTTAAGAAAATTTCCGATAAAAGTCCGTCCTTCGACATCGCAAGCATATATAACGGCGGTGTTTACGACGAAATGTTCCCCGACGGAGCGGCGTTCACGGCAAAGAGCGGAACAGTTCAGGTGCAGATTTCAATAAGCGCAGGCGGCGAAACAAAGGAAACGCAGAGCGTAAAAAATCTGTATGCGCAGACAAATCCCGCAAACTACACGAAAGAAGCAAGACTCGAAAACACACTCTACCTCGTTGACGGCGATTACGCAGCGGCATACGAAGGGGCTCTGAAGCTCATAGACACCGATAAGAACGTTATGCCCTATACCGACGGAGAAACAAGGTTTTTGCCTTTGAGATTCGTCTGCGAGACGTTCGGAGCACAGGTCGGATGGAACGACGAAACGAGAACTGCCGAAGTTGTAAGCGCGTCGGGTAAAAAGACCGACATAAAGGTAGACGAAAAGACAGCAAACATCGGCGGAAATGAGATAAGCGCCGATATAAGACTCGAGCATTCACGCACCATGGTTCCCGAGGAACTCATAAAAGAAATTCTGGAAATAAACTCGTATAAAAACGAAAACAACCCGAAGGAATGCATTTTGTACGGCGGAATAGTAACGTGGCAGCCCGAAAGGGAAGCGGAGACCGAAGCTCTTCAGGCGATGAAATACGTAATGATGCCGCTTTTCAGGAACTTTATTTGAAAATTAAAAAAATATAATATTTTTTAAGGAGAGGAAGACATGAAAAAGATCTCATTTGCAGTAATCGCAGCACTTCTCGTAAGTTTGATGCTCGTATTTACCGTATCGGCAGAGGTAACTCCCGTACCGGAAGTAAAGGTGAAAGATAAACTTGGCGTACTCGTGGCGTTCTTCAACTTTGATAACGAAGATCCCCTTACACCGACTTATGCGGCATACGGTGTAAAAATAGCAGACGGTCTTACCGATGATATTATTGCAGACGCATCCGAAGATGAAAGATATCCTTCGAACGTCCTCGACTTTGAAAAACTGCCGGGCGTTCATGATCAGTTAGAAGGCTTTGACAGTCCTTTCGCAATAGTAAAAGACCCCGACTCCGACCTTCCCGAGTGGCCGGTAGGTAAGCAGACAATTAAACTCAAGGTTTTGTCGAGATCCGACAGAAACGCTTCCTCGTCGCGTACATACTATGATAACGATGCATCTCTTGCATATTCACCCGCAGGTCCTATTCCCGCACAGGCAAACAGCGGCGCAAACGCAAACAGAGACGAATGGAGAGAATATTCCCGTTCGACAGGCACAGGCGTTTCGGCGGCTTGGAAATTCTTCCACTATAACGATAACACAGGCGTTGCGGACAGCTATGTTCATGAACTGATAGACGATATCGAAATCTGGGTATATCCGGATCAGGGCTTCATTCTCAAACCGGCTGAAGATTCCGACGACAGAACCATGATAGTATGCGCTGACGAAACGTATACCTTCCCGACGGTTGCTTCAATTGATCCTTCCTCCACGTTCGTTAACTGGACGGACGGAACGGATATCTACGCAGAAGGCGAAAGCGTAAACACCGCAGACCTTTACGGCAAGAGCTTCTACGC
>JAGDBE010000181.1 GCA_017959195.1 Clostridia bacterium
CATAGAAACTAAGTTTTCGGACATGCTCTCCGACGAAAACGGAGTGCTCAATATCTCCGCCGACTTCGGCGACGGAAGCTATCTCAAAATCGAAAAAAATAATGGTAAATAAACAAAAAGGGTGGAAATAATATGAATTTGTCGGGACTTAAAATCAACTTTCTGGGAGACAGCATAACCGATGGACACGGCACCAGCGACCTTAAAACCAAAAACGTTGCGGCGTGCCTTGAGAGAATTTCGGGCGCAACCGTCAGAAACTACGGCGTGGGCGGCACGAGAATCGCAATGCAGCGCGACCAGGAGGGACTTGATTTCGTAACCCGCGCAATGTCGATGGACGACGACGCGGACCTCGTAATCGTTTTCGGCGGCACGAACGATTTCGGACACGGCGCAGCCCGGCTCGGAACTTTCGGCACTATGGATCCGCGTACCTTTTACGGCGCATTGAGAACGCTGTGCGAAAATATGCTTAATAAGTATCCGAATGCGGAAATAGTTTTTTTAACGCCGCTTCACAGATGCTTTGAAAACGACGTCTATTCGCCTCTCGATCACTTTTCGAGAGAGGGAAATCTCGAAAGATACTGCGAAATAATAAAGGAAGTCGCGGGATACTACGCGCTTCCCGTGCTCGATCTGTATAATACGAGCGGCATTCAGCCGAACGTTGAAATAATGAAGCAGAGATATATGCCCGACGGACTGCATTTGAACGACGAGGGCGCAATGAAGGTGGCAAAGAGAATTTACGGCTTTTTGCAGACGCTGTGAAAGGGAGAAAATAAATGATTAAACTCAACAGAGCGGAACTCCGCGATAAAATTTACGCATGTTTTCTCGGCAAAAATATAGGCGGCACCCTCGGAACGCCGTTTGAGGGCAGACGGGAAGTGCTGGATGTAAAGGGCTTCAATTCCGAACCCGGAAATCCGCTGCCCAACGACGACCTCGACTTGCAGCTCATATGGCTCAACGCCGTCATGAATAACGGCAGAAACATAAACGAAAGAGTGCTCGGCGAATATTGGCAGACATTTATAACGCCGTTCTGGAACGAGTACGGCGTGGGTAAGGGCAATATGGCGCGCGGCCTTATTCCGCCCGTTTCAGGCGAATACGAAAACGACTGGAAACACTCAAACGGCGCATGGATAAGAACCGAAATCTGGGCATGCCTCAACCCCGCGCTCGTAGAGGAGAGCATAAGATACGGCTATATGGACGCGTGCGTCGACCACGGTAAAGGCGACGGCACGTACGCAACGATTTTCGTTGCCGCGATGGAAAGCGCGGCTTTCGCGGTTTCCGATATAAGAGAACTCATAAATATAGGCCTTTCCAAAATTCCCGAGGACTGCAGATTTTATCAATATATAAAAACAGTGCTCGATATGTACGACAGCGGAAAAACCTGGCTTGAAACGAGAAATAAAATTACCGATATGGCGCTTGCCGACGAGGAACTCGGCTGGTTCCAGGCGCCGGCAAACGTGTCCTACGTCGTGATAGGACTTCTGTACGGAGAGGGCGATTTCAAAAAAACGCTAATCACCGCGGTAAACTGCGGCGACGATACCGACTGTACGGGAGCAACCGCCGGCGCGATTCTGGGCATCCTCAAGGGAACGGAAATAATCCCCGACGACTGGAAAGCGTATATAGGCGATAAAATCGTTACCATCGCCGTAAACAGAGGCGCCTGCCGCGTTCCCGCAACCTGTACGGAACTCACAGATATCATTATGGAAATGCATAAGATGATGCTTTTGGGAAAGAACGCGGAAGTTTACGACGGAGAAACGGAAACGCCCGCAAAAGACGTCGAAAACTATAAGGGAAAAGCCTTTTCCGAAGAACTCGCAAAGCGCGGAAACTACTTCTTCGATATGGATTTCGTGTTAACGAGAATCGGTATTGATTTCGACGATAAACCGAGTATTTCCCCGAACGGAGAAATCGGAATAAAAGTAACCGTAACCAATAAAATCGTGTCTCAGAAGCACTACGGAGTGAGATTTGTTCTGCCCAGCGGCTGGACCGTTTCGGGCAAAAAGGATATGTACGTAAAGAATAAGAAACACGAATACGGACACGGAACGGTAAGCGAAAATTACACTATCCGCGCAGGAGACACAGTCGAAGCAAAGAACAGAATTATTATCGAAATCACCTGCGAGGGACATTCCGATACCGCACTCGTGCCGCTCGTTATCCTCGGCTGAGAATTAAAATAAAAAAAGCAGACGCAAAAGCGTCTGCTTTTTGTTTTTTTGAATTAAACCAC
>JAGDBE010000182.1 GCA_017959195.1 Clostridia bacterium
TATCATCGCGCCGTAGAAAACGGTCCTGCCGTCCTTTTCGCGCTTTATGCATTTCGCCATCATCGGCGACTGTGTCGCGTGGAAGCCCGAAACCGCGCCGCAAGCGACGGTTATGAACATATACGGCCATATCGGCGTATCGGCGGGCTGAAGGTTCTGAAGCGAGATCTCCGGTATGGTGAATTTTCCGCCGGAGAAGATTATACCGCCTATAACAAGCCCCGCCATCACTACCAGAAGAACTCCGAAAACGGGGTAAAGCCGGCCTATCAGCTTATCTATCGGCAAAAGCGTCGCAAGAAGGTAATACAAGAGGATGACGACAGCCCAGAACGTGCCGTTCATCCAGTCGGGCGTCAGCTTGTCAAGCAGTCCCGCGGGGCTCGTCACGAACACCGTGCCGCAGAGCACGAGAAGCACGACGGAGAATATGCGCATCACCCATTTTATGACCTTGCCGAGGTAAGTGCCGGACAGCTCCGCTATAGACGCGCCGCCGTGACGGCTGCTTATCATGCCGCTCATATAATCGTGCACCGCGCCGCCTAAAATGGAGCCGAGCACTATCCACAAAAATACCACGGGTCCGAAGACCGCGCCCATAAGCGCGCCGAATATAGGTCCCGTTCCCGCAATGTTCAAAAGCTGAACGAGAAACGCTTTCCACGTTTTCATCGGAACGCAGTCAACGCCGTCGTTTATCGCGACCGCGGGCGTCTGCCTGTCGTCGGGCGCAAATATTTTTTCCGTGACCTTGCCATATGCAAAAAAGCCTATTATCAGTACCGCAAGTGAAATCAGAAGTGAAATCATATAAAGCCTCTTTTATAAATGTATTTTTCCTGTTGTCGGTAAAACAAAGTAATTTGTAAATTAAACCCTGATAAGCTTTATCAGGTATTCCGTAGTGCCCGCCTCAAACTTTTTCTCGTTTGAAGGTTTAAAGCCGTGCGCCTTGTAAAACCGTATCGCGTCGGTGTTTTTTTCGATAGCCCACAGAAACGAAACGGGATAATTAGCCTTTATTTCAGTCATTTACTTTCCTTTAAGCCGCATTATGCAGCTGTATAAATAAGGTATGTCGATATATTTGTCCGTCTTTTCGTCTCCGCGCTGTTTTATATTTATAATATCAAAATCACGCTCAAAGAAATTCCGTATCCTTTGCGCGGAGAAAGACACGCCCACGTTTCTTTTGGTGTAAAACTGCAGATCGTCAAGCTCGTCCGCGCCGCCCGCGTCGGCGGAGAAGCAGAGAAGCATGAAATATCCGTCGTCACCCAAAAGCGATTTTACAAGGTCTCTGTACTGAAGTCTCCTGTGCGGAGCCAAATGGTGAAACATACCGCCGTCGATCACGAGGTCGAATTTTCTGCCATTGAAATCAACGGATTGAAAATCACTGCATATAAACCGCACGTTTACCAGGTCTTTTTTGTTCTTTTCCGCGTTATCTATCGCAACGCCGGAAATATCAACGCCTACGACGTCAACGCCCTTTTTCGCCAGATATATCGCGTTCCGTCCCTCACCGCAGCCGAATTCCACGGCGTCTTTGATACCGTGCGTTTCCGCAAATTCGACCACCGCCTTGTCGGGCAGGGTGTTGTTTACAAGGAACGGAGCCGGCATTTTCCGCTCGGAATAAAACGCGTTCCAGTCTATGCTCTCGTTAAGTCTGTCGAGAACGTTATATAAATCTTCATAACTGTTGATTTCGATTCTTTCCATATTTTTTTCTCCGAAAACATAAAACTGATTTCCCGAATAATTATTTAATCAATCTTTTACAAACAATAATCTATTTTCCATTCGTCAAAGTTGATTCCGCCTATTGATATCAAAACAATCTCATTCCATCGGTCTTTGATGGATTTGCCGTCAAAGATCGGAGCTTCAAAGAGCTCTTTTGCGGTTTTACACTCCCAACCATCTTCTATGTCACAGTAGCCTACCCAGTATGGCAATTCATATTGCGGCAAGTATCCAATATAATGTTCCAATTTATTAGGATCCGTTTTGAAATAGAAAGAGGTTTCATCAATATTCCTACACTTTCTTTCAAACAGGTCAAACAACGTTTCGTAGTTCATGATTATACCCCTTTCTTTGCTCCAAACTCTTCATCTTTCCAAACAAACTCTAAATGATCGTCGATATTTTTCCGACTTAAAAGAACAAAAGTCTCGACGTGCCTCGGAGCAGCAGATTCAATAAAACGGCTTGTATTCGACCTACTGGTTCATCCCAATGAAGGAATGGGCAATTCCCCGACAGGTCAGGGTTGAGACAGTAGGATGAATATCGGTACGCCGATAAACCGGAATTTGTCA
>JAGDBE010000183.1 GCA_017959195.1 Clostridia bacterium
TAAATCCGCCGGTAAGATGCTTTCTGAGCAGCATACAGAACATCGGTGCCGAAAGCGGATTTTCTCTTTCGGAATTTATATATCCGACTCTTGAAGAGCCTGCGTGCGCCGAAAGAAGCAGTCTTTTCGAACCGTTTTTGGAGCGAAGATGAAACACCGTTTCGTCGCGTTCCGGTTGATAAATTTTTTCAATGCGCGAGCCTATCGCAGTTTCTTTCAGTTGCTTTACGACAGACGCCATCACTCCCGCGTCAAACGGCATATTATCGCTCCTTTCGTCAGAATTTCGGAATTAAATTAAATATTTACGTACGGACTTTTTACGTCGTACGTCAAAACCTCAACGTCTTTGAAGTTTGAGGTAATAATCTCCTTAAACCGCGAACAGATGATATTTTCGGTATAATAGTGTCCGCAGTCAAACAGGCAAATATCGAGTTCCTTTGCGTCAATGAAGATATTGTGCGTGATTTCGCTTGTAATATATGCGTCGGCTCCTGCAAGATACGCGTCGTGATAATAACTTTTTCCGCCGCCGCCTACAAATGCAGCTTTTGAAATCTTTTTATTGCCGTTTTTAAAGAGGGATGCGCGTATGGTGCCGCAGTTCAGTTTCTTTTTGATATATTCGGCAAATTCAGTCTGGGACATCGGTTTTTTAAGAGTTCCTATTCTGCCGAGCATTCCGCTTTCTCCGCCGAACATCTTTATATCCTTCAGTTCAAAAAGTTCTGCAAGGCACTGATTTACGCCTGTTTCGGCGCTGTCCATTCTCGTATGATAGCTTATGACGGAAATATCGTTATCGGCAAGCTTCTTAAAAAGCGCGTAATCTTTTCCGGCAATCGACTTTAAGGGCTCAAATATCATGGGATGATGCGTAACAATAAGTTTTACGCCGTTTTTCACTGCAAAATCGACGCCTTTATCCCTTATTTCAAGCATAACCGCCGCTTTTTTTATGTTTTTATTGTAATCTCCGCATATCATAACACCGTCGTTATCCCAGCTTTCCGAAAGATCTTTCGGAGCAAAAGAAGATATAATCTTATCTATATCGCATATTTTAGCCATAATAATTCTCCTTTTTCATTTTTTACGGTTTTTGATTTTTTCAAAATCGGAAAGCAGATTTTTTTCGTATTCTGCGTCTTTATTTGCTTTTTCAAGCCGGGAAAAGAGCTTTCCGAATATCCGTATCTTTCGCGCAAGATACGCCTCAAAGAGCGGCTCTCTGTTCTTTACGTTTGCTTTTCCGAGATGGTACTCGTATTCTTTGAATTTGCGGATTTTTCCGTCGTATCTGCAAAGCATTACGGAATATATTCTCGATTTATCCTCAACAAGCTTTTCGTTTACGATTTCGTAGCCATTTTTACAGAGATACTTTCTGAGTTCATATTCGCTTGTCATTGCCTGCAGGACAAATCCCGTATTCCTTGAATGTTTTATGCTTTCCGGCGCGTCTGATATAATGTCGGAAATGAGTTCTCCTCCCATACCGAGAATAAAAACGCGGTCAAAATGCATATTATCGAAATTTTTCAAGCCGTCGTTCTTAATTACTTCTATATATTCCGACAAGCTTTTATCCATATATTTTCTTGTTGCTACCGCTTTTTTCGCCTTTTCAACAGGCCCGTCGTTTATGTCGCAGGCAAGTACTTTTTCGCATATTCCCGATTGCACAAGGTAAATTGAGAGTTTTGCGTGGTCGCATCCGACGTCGCAAGAGTGCATATTTTTTCCGTCTTCACCCTCAAATAAAACGGTGGCGGCAAACTCTGCCGCCACTGTCAACCTTTTGCTCGGTAGAGTCAGGTTTCTACCCATTTTATTTTGCCGCGATAAGCTCGTTGAGTTTTTTTACAAGCTCGTCTGCGTCAACGCCGTGCACCTGACATGCCATTTCGATGCTTTCGGCTCTTGCCGAAGGGCATCCCAGACAATGCATTCCTATTTCAAGAAAAATCGGTGCGCATTCCGGCGCTATATCAAGTATACTGCCTATAATTGTATCTTTCGTTATTGTCATCTTTTGTTCCTCCGCTTTGAATTATTCGTCGTCGTCAAGGTCAACCACGTCAACGTCTTCGCCGTATGCTATGACAACGCGTCTGTTTGTCTCTGTTCCGATTGAGAAGGTATGAACGCCTTTGATATGCTGCACTTCGGAATGAATTATTCTTCTCTCATAAGCGCTCATGGGCTCAAGAGTAAAGTTCCTGCCGGTTGCGAGCACCTTTGACGAAACGCGTCTTGCAAGCGCTTTAAGCGTTTCTTCTCTCTTTGCCCTGTAATTTTCAATATCGATTATAACCCTTATATAATCGTGCTTTGAATTGTTTTTGGGATATCTTCCCACAAAAATGTTCGCAAGGTACTGCAATGCGTCGAGAACGTCTCCGTGTCTGCCTATGAGCATTCCGAGTCCGCTTCCCGTAATTACGATATGAATATCCTTGTCGTACGTTTTGCCGTCTTTTGAAAGTCTTTCGTCAATTCTGGAAACGCTTGCCTTTGCGTTTACGTTCATATCGGAAATCACCATGTTGAGAAATTCAACGACCTTTTCTTCCGTCTCTTTGAAATCCGCGTCGGCGCTTGCATCTTTTACTGCGCTTTCGGATTTGGATTTTGCAAGTCCTGCATCTTCAAGAATCGAATTTGTGCCGTCGCAGTAAACTTTGACTTCAACTTCCGAACCGAACATCTTCAAAAAGCCCTTTTTTGCTTCTCCCAAAATGGCGTAGTCGACGTCTTCGACTTTTTTGCCGAGAAGTTCGGCGCCTTTTTGCAGCGCCTCTTCTACTGTTTTGGCTTTTACTGTTACTTCTTCCATTTTTATTCCTTTCTACAATAAGCAGGCTCCTCGAAACACATAAAATCGTCCTGCCGAATAAACAAAATCAAATCTTGCGTCTTGCCTTCAAGGGCTTATTTGTCTCTTTCAGGCGGCGCTTTATTTTATTGGTGAGCCCGTTGGGTCCGGAAGAAACGGAAATACTCGTTCTTTCTTCAAATTCGGGCTCAGGCACTTCCTCGTAAATCGGAGAAGAATAATCGGGGTCTTCAAGTACCACGTTTCTCGCTTTTTCGGAAGATTTGCCCTTTAATTTCAGTTCCGCTTCACGAAGTTCCTCTTCCGTTACGGGAGGAATCGGGAACATTTTATAGAGAACTATCTGCTGAACTGCCGAGAGAATGTTCTGAAGCATCCAGTAAATAGCGATTGCAGACGGCAGAGAGAATGAAATCCACACCGAAAGCAGCGGCATCGTCCAGTCCATCATAGCCATGCTCGACTGGGTTTCCTGTGCCTGCTGAGTCTGATACGTGAATTTTCTAATTATTTTCGTGCTGAAAAATGCAAATACAAACGTTAAAATCGGGATTATAATATAAATATTCAACGCAAGAGTGGGATTGACCGTAAGGTCGATGCCGAAAACGGTAAAGTGATTTGTAAGGTCGCTTATCTGCGTAATAAGACCGTTTGCGTTTACGGAAGTAACGTTTGCGCTTGAAAGTCCTGCGTTTATATTATCGATAATCGCAGGTTTTACCGACGTTCCCATATCGGTGATGGCCTTTATGATGTTTATATCATAATTCGCCCTCATTCCGAATGCGTTGTTCAATACGTCTAAAACTTCATTTGAAAGTCCTGCGATATATTTTAACGGGTTTACGATAACGCTGTACAGACCGAAAAGAATGGGCATCTGTATAAGCAAAGGCAGGCAGCCCGCCGCGGGATTGACGTTTTCCGTCTTATACAGTTCCATTATCTCCTGCTGCATCTTCTGCTGGGTTGCCTTGTCGTTTCTGCCCGCGTATTTTTTTCTTATCGCGGTTTCCATAGGTCTTACTTTTGCCTGTTTCAACGACGTTTTCTGCTGCTTTATTCCGAGCGGGAACAAAATCAGCTTTACAAAAACGGCAAACAACACAAGCGTAAACATATAGTTTTCAAAACATATGTTTTTATACATCCAGCCGATAACCGCGCCGAACGCAGGTGTAATTACGGGTATATTCATAGTTGTAATTTTTCCTCTTTCATAAGTTATACTGTTTTCTTCTTTTCCCTTTTGGGAGGAACGGGGTCATATCCGCCCTTCGAAAAAGGATTACATCTCAAAACTCGCCAAACGGCAAGCGCCGTTCCGACAAAAAAGCCGTGAACCTTATACGCTTCAATAGCGTACTGCGAACACGTCGGGTAAAATCTGCACGACGGATTGCGCTTTAACGGCGACAATAATTTCTGATAAACTTTTATTAAAAATATGCATACGTGTTTCATGACCGATTATCGTTTTTTCCCTCGCAGACACCGAGTTTTTCAAAGCAGTACCGCATACTTTCATATACGTCTTTCGTCTTTACTCCTTTTGAAAAAGCGGCTCCCCTTGCGGCAACGACGATAAGATATCCTTCCTTCAAATCGGGAAGATTCATTCTGTAAGATGCGCGTATCAACCGCTTTACGCGGTTTCTCTTTACCGCTTTTCCGAGTTTTCTGTTGACGGTAATTCCGAGCTTTGTGGAACGCAAAGAATTCGCCTTCTTTTCATAATTGGCGAGCACGTATACCGCAACGTATTTCGAAACGGCGCTTTTTCCCTTCCGGTATGCTTTGGAAAACAGATGGTTTTCGCAAATAGGATACAGTTTTTTAATCATTTTCTCAATAAAAACATAAGCGCGTACCATTAATGAAAAAAGAGCGAAGTCTCAAGCCTTCTGCGTTCTTGCAGACTATCGAACCACGCTCTTTATTTGACTTCATCAATAAGTAAGTCTTACTCTGCCCTTTGCACGTCTTCTCTTCAAAACTTTTCTTCCGTTAGCAGTTTTCATACGTTTTCTGAAGCCGTGTTCAACTTTTCTCTGGCGTTTTTTCGGCTGATATGTTCTTAACATTACGATGCACCTCTCTTTCCGGGATATGAACTTTATATGAGTTCAAAGAAACATATTCACATTTACAGTTATTATATACCATATATAATGCTTTTGTCAAGAGAATTTGCAAACTTTTTCAAAAATTGAGACAATTTCGCACGTTTTCTGATTTTTTCTTTAATTTCTGTAAAAATCCTCTGTCAGAAACTCATCTGGTATGGCGTTGTTTATTATGTTCCTCATGTATTTATAGGACATTGACGGGTCGAATTTATGCGCTCCGTACACTTTTTCGAGTTCTTCGGTGTATTCCGAGAATTTATAAATCTTAAAACCTCTGACGCTGTAGTTATACTGGCATACCGTCGGTATAAAGTATGCGTTTTCAACAGACGTTCCGTTCGGCGCCTTTATTATGTCAAAGCCCATAATTCCGCCCACCATATTTCTCGAATACATCATTCCGGAAAGGAAGTTTCCGAGAGAGTACATCACGAGCGTCTTGCCGCCGTCTTTTCTTTCTTCCCATTACATCGGCTGCAAAACGTGCGGGTGGTGTCCTATGATTACGTCCACGCCGTTGTCTATCATTATCTGAGCTTTTCTCGTCTGTTCGGGTCCGGGCTTGAAACTGTCCTCGGTTCCCCAGTGAACCGAAACGATTACGGCGTCGGCAAGTTCGCGCGCCTTCTTTGTCTGCCTGTCTATATCCTCGTCGTTATAAATGGGAACGTACAGTTCGGAACCCTTTGCGAGCGTCAGTCCGTTTGTTCCGTAAGTATAAGACAAAAATGCGATTTTTATTCCGTTCTGTTCGATGACTTTTATATTTTCAAAGTCCTCTTTGTTTTTGTAGCCGCCTATCTGGAATGCGCCGTCGATATTGTCCCAGAATTCTATCGTTCTTTTATATCCGGCCGTCGTACTGTCAAGCATATGATTGTTTGAAATGCCTATGACGTCAAATCCGAGTTCAACCAGATCATATCCGACTTCGTCGGGAGAATTGAAAAGCGGATAGCCCGACGTCGGCTTTATGTCGCCGGCAAAAGGCGATTCCTGGTTTATAAAAGCGATATCCGCATCTTTTATGATATCGGCGACGTTATCGTACATGGGTAGGAAATTATATCTCTTATCGGTTCCCTCGGCGAGCGTTTTGGCGTCGCTGTAAACGGTACTGTGAATAAGATTGTCTCCGCAGGCGATAAACGAAACTTTGTCAGTATGTATTTTCTCCGCGGCGGTCTGCAAAACATCTTCTTCGCATGCAAGAATACCTGTTCCGAGAACGTCGGCGGGAGTTATTGTCTCTTTTACGTCGTTTTTACCGTAATCGGCTGAAAGATTCTTCGTATTGCCGTATTCTGCCTTTTTTTCGCCGTTTTTCAGCAGCGGAAGCACCAGAAGAAGCGAAAGCGCAAGCGCGATTACTATAATAAGCGTTAAAATGCCGTTTCTTTTCAATGTATCTCACCTTTCAGTAATAACAGTATAACATTTGACCGTATAAAAATCAATCAATATTTTATTAAAATATCAATTATCGGCAAATAAGGAAAAATTTGCTATTGAAAGATGTTAAAAAATATGATAAAATAGAATTTGCGTAAAGGAGGATGATTATGAAAAGGTATAAATTCTTGAAAATCTGTGCGGGCATCGTTTTATCCGCGTTGATTATTATTCCTCTCGCCTTTTCCGCTGTTTCTTATTCGGCGGAAAATGATCCGCTCGTAACGCTGAGTTACCTCACGGAAATAATACTTCCTCAAATGAAGAAAGACGTTTCGGCGGAAATAGATAAAAAGATTGCACAAAGCGCCGACGTTATCAATATTATTACTACGCCCGACGAAAACGCGGATGAAAACTCCGGCTCCGAAGAGCACAGTCCGCTCGGTACGTTTACGCTTTTAGAGCTTGAAAACGGAAAATGCGTATATACAAATTCGGTTCTGGAATTCATCGTACGTCCCGGCAGTTCGGTAAGCGCATTATCGCCTTTTCCCGAACAGGGCATCGCCGACATAACAAACGCTGTCGAGTATCTTGACGGCGACGAAATCAAAATCAATTCCTACTGCCTTATTCCGAGAGGAAACGACGGCAGAGGCATTAGAGTAAATAATGAATTATCATACATACTGGTTAGGGGGGACTATTACATTGGCTAAAGAGGTAAGCAAAAAAGACACCAAAAAAGCAAAAAAATGGGGAGTAAGAATTCTCGTTTTTGTTCTTGCGGCTATGTTTATCATAATGACTCTTGTTCAGGTCATTCCGGCGCTTTTTGCTTGATTAAGCAGAGATAATGAGATTATCCGGTCTATTTGCAAAATTTACGGCAACGGCACTTGTTTTAACAATAAGCGCCTTTGCCTTTTTTGCATTTTCGCAGGAAATTCCGAAAATAAACGACGAAATCCGCGTCGGCATAAGTTACGGAGCATCCTCATCCGATACGGTGGAAATAAAGTCGGACTGCGGCTTTGATATTGCTGCGCCGCAATCGGATTTTCAGCATTACGACATTCCTTCGCTCACGGCAAAAGCGTCTTCTGCGGGCATTACACTTTCAACAAGACTCGGAGGAAATATCGCAAGTGCCGCAAAAGGACAGGAAATTATAATCTCGAACGAAAACTCTCTTCTCACTGTAGGAAACACGTCTTACCGCGGAAAAATCATTCTTTTTGTCAATTCGGGCGGTAAAATCACCGTTGTGAACGAACTTCCCGTTGACGAATACCTCAAAGGCGTACTTCCGTATGAAGTTTTCACTTCGTGGCCGGAAGAAACGTTAAAGACGATGGCGATAGTGGCAAGAACCTATGCGGTAAAAGCCATGATTTCGTCTTCACACGCGTCAGACGGCTTTGATATATGCGCGTCGACGCACTGTCAGACTTACGGCGGAACGGCAAAGGAAACGGAAAGAACGAACAAAGCCGTTTCCGACACGTCGGGATGCATAATAACCTATAATAACGAAGTCGCAACAACTCCGTATTTTTCCTCGTCGGGATATTATACGGAAAGCGTTTCGTCGGGCTGGGGCAGCAGTGCGGAGCTCTTCCCCTACCTTGCTTCCGTCTATAACCCTTATGAAGATTACAGAAGCATTTCAAACGGAAAATGGGAAAACGTAATATCAAAAAACGAACTTATAAATCACGTCTCATCTTTTTACAGAGAAAAGCTTTCCGGCAATATAACGGATATCAGTTATGAAAGACAGGAAAACGGATTTATAAACTCAGCGACGATTACCGATTCGTCGGGAAAAACGATAAAAATCAACACGTCAGGCTCCGTGCGTTCATTCTTCGGCGACCTTGTAAAAAGCGCAAACTTCGGAATTGCCGAAACATACGTGCCTTCGGGACGTTCAACCCCCGCACTTAACGTAATTTCGGCAAGCGGAACCTATGATGTTACAAATATCGGCGGATATGATTACATAGACTCAGAGGGCCTCAAAAAATGCCTGGGCGTTGAAAGTGTATATGTTTTCGACGGCATAGGCAGCGGGCACGGCATAGGCCTCAGCCAGTACGGCGCGAAATATATGGCTGACGCGGGCTTTTCATGCGAAGAAATAATAAGCACTTATTTTCCCGGAACCGATCTTACATTTTTAGAATAAACTGCGGAGGTTTTAATGCACATACCGTCTGTCGCCGACACAAAAGAGCTGAATATATATTCGTTTGACAAGGCGCTTTCACAATCTCTTGTCCCGAAAATCGAATACGACGTCGAAAAGTGGATATACGTTCCCGACCGATACGAAGAATACAGCTACATACTCGGCACA
>JAGDBE010000184.1 GCA_017959195.1 Clostridia bacterium
AAGCGTAGTTTTTCTTGTAATTCTTATACATTTTTTTCTCCTCCTGTAAATACCAGATCTATACCAAATTCACTTTTTATCTTTTCGCATATTCTGAAAACCGGGAAGCCGACGGCGTTGAAGAAGTCTCCGTTTATGCCTTCGACGAAGACTATGGCTTTGCCCTGGATTCCGTAGGCGCCCGCCTTATCGAGCGGTTCCCCCGTATTTACGTAGTTTTCTATTTCGGCGTCCGTCAGTTTTTTGAATTTTACTCTTGTCGCCTCGTGTCCCGTATACGTTTTATTTCCGAGGCAGAGCGTATATCCCGTAAAGACGGTATGCGTGTTTCCCGAAAGGGTTTTCAACATTTCCTTCGCGTCATTTTCATCTTTCGGCTTTCCGAGTATCTTTCCCCCGATATTGACTACCGTATCGGCGGCGATAATCAGGGTATCTTTCTTATCCGCAAGCTTTTTTAGCACGGCTTTCGCTTTTTTCTCGGAAATTGCCTCAACCGTCTTATCGGGCGCAAGGTCTCCGACGTTTTCGTCGACGTCGGGAACGATTACCTCGAAATCAATTCCGAGTTTTTGGAGAATTTCCTTTCTTCTCGGCGATTTTGACGCAAGTATTATTCTCATTTTATCTGTAAATCGGATATCTTTCGCAAAGCGCTCTTACTTCGTCCCTGATATAGTCCGCTTTATTTTCAATATCCGTTGCGGCAAGTCTCATAAGTTCCGCTATCTTTTCATAGTCTTTTTCGACAAAGCCTCTTGTGGTCGTCGCGGGCGTTCCGACTCTTATACCGCTCGTAACGAAAGGCGTTTCGGGGTCGTTGGGGATTGCGTTCTTGTTTACGGTTATATAAACGCTGTCAAGGCGCTTTTCAAATTCTTTACCCGTAACTTTATAGCTTCTGAGGTCCACGAGCGAAAGGTGGTTGTCCGTTCCGCCCGACACAAGGTCAAATCCGTTATCAAGAAGCGCCTTTGCGAACGCCTTTGAGTTTGAAACTATTTGTTTTGCATATTCCTTGAATTCGGGTTTCAGCGCCTCACCGAACGCAACGGCTTTTGCCGCGATTATATGCATGAGCGGGCCGCCCTGCGTTCCCGGGAATATCGCTTTATCTATCTGCTTTGCGTACTCCTCTTTACAGAGAATAAGTCCGCCTCTGGGGCCTCGGAGCGTCTTATGCGTCGTTGTGGTTACGACGTCCGCAAAGTGAACGGGGTTTGGATGAAGTCCTGCCGCAACGAGTCCCGCGATATGCGCCATATCCACCATGAGTATTGCGCCGACTTCCTTTGCAACGGACGCAAATCTTTCAAAATCTATTATTCTCGGATAGGCGCTTGCGCCCGCAATTATCATCTTAGGCTTTGTCTTTTTCGCGATGCTCTCCATTTCGTCGTAGTCTATGTATCCGTCGTCGTTTACGCCGTAGGGTACTATATTGAAATACATTCCCGAAACGTTGACGGGGCTTCCGTGCGTTAAATGTCCGCCGTGGGCGAGGTTCATGCCCATTACGGTATCTCCCGGCTTACAGAACGCGTTATACACCGCAAAATTTGCGTTTGCGCCCGAATGGGGCTGCACGTTTGCGTGGTCCGCTCCGAAAAGCTCGCACGCGCGTTTTCTTGCGATTTCTTCCGTTATATCGACGCATTCGCATCCTCCGTAATAGCGTTTGGACGGATACCCCTCGGCATATTTATTTGTAAGGACAGTCCCTGCCGCTGCAAGCACTGCCTCCGATACTATATTTTCACTTGCGATAAGTTCGATATTTCTTGACTGTCTTTCAAACTCAAGTTCTATCGACTTTGCAACTTCCGGATCACAATTCTTCAAGAATTCCATTGTTTCCTTTACCATTGCTTTTTCTTCCTTTCTTTTCAAATCAGCCTGTATTTTATTTTAACCGCCTTGCCGTCGGGAAAATCAAGTAATTCCCCCACCGCAAGAAAGCGGTTTTTTTCGTTGTAAATTCTGCAGAGTCTGTCTTTTTCAAACAGTTTTTCGGGTATTCCCGCCTTTTTTATATATATTTCCGCGCCGTTGAGTGCAAGTCTTTCGTAAAATGCCGGCAGTTTTACCGCGCTTTTGTCCAAAAACAGTTTTTCGGGGCTTTCAAGCAGTTTTTCGAGCGCTTTTATATAGTTTTTTTCGTAAAGCTCCTCCAAAAGTCCGAGTTTTACGGCGTTTTCCGCCGTATATGCGCCGCACCGCGTTCTTTCAAGGCTGTAAAGGCATGCGCCGCAGCCGAGCGTCTTTCCTATGTCCTCGGCAAGCGTTCTTATATACGTTCCCTTGGAGCAGGACACCTCAATTTCGCACCTGCCGTCTTCAAGCGGCTTTATAAGTTCTATCGAATAAATATTTATTATTCTCGCTTTTCTCTCGACTTCGATGCCGTTTCTTGCAAGTTTATACAGCTTTACGCCGTCTTTTTTGAGAGCCGAATACATGGGCGGAATCTGTTCGATTTCGCCTATAAATTTTGCAAGCGTTTCGCAAAGTTCCTTTTCCGAAAATTCGGGAGTGTTTTCCGAAACCGTGTTTCCCGTTATATCTCCGGTATCCGTCGTTCTTCCGAATAGTATTCCCGCGCGGTATTTTTTATCGTGTCCCGTTATTATTTCCTGCACCGCGGCGGCGCTCCCGACGAGTACCGGCAGCACTCCGCACGCCATGGGGTCGAGCGTCCCCGCGTGCCCCACGCGCTTTGTGTTATATATTTTTCTTATTTTCGACACAACCGCGTGGGAGGTCATTCCCTGCGGCTTATACACGTTCAGAATGCCTGTCATAAAAGGTTATTCCTCGTAGTCTTCAAGACTGCGCAGTTCTTCCATATTCTCTTCCTCGGCGGCCTTTTTATTGAAGCCGACCGTGATGACGTCGTCTCTGTCATATTCTTTAAGCGGCGCATCGGGCGCGCTGTCAAGCAGCACCCTTACCTTGCCTTTCAGCACGCTTACTTCCTTTACGGTTCCCCTGCCCTCCGACGTCTCCACTATTGCGCCGACCCTCGGGGTATGCGACAGCTCTTCTTCGTAGATTTTGTTTTCGTATCTTAAACAGCACATGAGTTTTCCGCAGGTACCCGATATTTTCGCGGAATTCAAGGACAGTCCCTGGTCTTTTGCCATTTTTATGGACACCTGTGCAAAGTCGCCGAGGAAGGTATTGCAGCATACCGTCCTTCCGCAGGCGCCGAGGCCGCCTATTATCTTGGCTTCGTCCCTTACGCCTATCTGTCTGAGTTCTATTCTCGTTCTGAACACCATGGCGAGCTCTTTTACGAGTTCTCTGAAATCGACTCTCGTTTCC
Source organism: Clostridia bacterium (assembly GCA_017959195.1). GTDB lineage: Bacteria > Bacillota > Clostridia > Oscillospirales > CAG-382 > UMGS882. The sequence continues at coordinate 3,325 of JAGDBE010000184.1, forward strand.
GACGTGAAATAAAACAGCAGTTTTGCGTTGTCAAAAGTATATTCCACAAAGACGAGGTCCATATTCAGTCCCAGCGCCTTTACCTTTTCGTTGAATATCTTTGCCGTCTCTTTTTCGAGCGCCTTATTCGCAAGGTACTTTTCGGTATCGGCGGTTGTTGCTATTCTCTTTATCTCTTTAAGCGGAAGCACGACGTTTTCGGCGGGCACTATTCTGTTTGATATTGCGGTATAGCCGTATTCGCTTCCGCGCGCAGTCTCCACTATTACCGGCGTACCGAAAGGTATATCGTTGCCTTTGGGGTCGAAATAATATATTTTTCCCGCTTCGCGAAAACGAACGCCTATTATTTCGTAGGTGCTTTTCGCGCCGTCTTCCTTATTTTCGTTTTCGTTCGCGTTTTCGTCTCTGTTTATTACGGGTTTCGGCTTTTTCTTTCTCTTTTCTTCTTCAAGTGCGATCTGTTCGGCGAGCGGTAAAGCGTTCTTATACTTTTCCTCGAGCGTCGGCTCGTTTTGCGCTTTCGACGCGCTGAAATTCTCGATATCGCTCTTGCTTATGCCCGAAAACAGTCTCATATCCTTTGAAAGCGGCGAGAGCCCTTTCATCTCGTTTATCTTTCTGTTTTCCTGCTTTTTGCCGTTATTATTATGGTTTGTATTCTTCTTATTACGGTTATTTTCGGGCGCAAACTCGTTCTGCTTATTATTTTTGTTATTGTTTTTATTATTTACGTTATTGCCGTTATTTCCGTTATTTCCGTTATTACCGTTATTTACGCCGTTTGTGTTATTTGCGTTATTGCCGTTATTGCCTTTACGGCCGCCGCGGCGGTGGTTTTTATTTCTACGGCGGTTATCGGGCGCGTTTTCGTGATTTCTGTTTGCGTTTGCGTTTACGTTTGAATTTGCATTTACGTTTGCGTCCTTATTATTTTTCGCGTTATCGTTTTTCGGGTTTTTGTTTTCGTTTTTCTGAGAAGAATTATCGCGCGCGTTTTCGGCGTTCTTATTCTTTTTTCTCTGGAAAGACTGAAAAAAGCCCTTTTTGGTGCTTATGGAGCTATCGCCGAGAGCCGTGTTTTCGTTTTTCTGTTTTTTCTGATTATTACTCATTCCTGTCTTTTATCCTTTCAAATAGCTTTTTCTCATATCTTCTCCGAAAGATATGCGTAAAGCGCGTTTGAGTTTGCGAACTCGTCGTTATTCAAATATGCCTTCTCAAATATTTCATAATATCCCGCGGCTTTTCTTGCCGAAATTTTTGTGCAGATTTTCTTGAAATCAATGTCTGCGTTTTCCGGAATCTCTCCGTTTGTGATTTTATACACGAACACGTTTCTCGAAAAGAGCATAAACACGCGGAAATACACCGCCGCGTCCTCCCTCTTTTTCGGGAAAAGAAGTATTGCCTCCTTCTGTCCGCCGTCAAAAAAGCTTTTGGCGAGTTTATATGCCGCAAGGACCGTTTCGGTCGGGAATTCCCCGTTTTCTGCGTCGGAATACGCCCCGGTATACTGTCTTATTATTTCGTCGTCCTCTCCGTTTCCTAAATCCGTGTTATTTTCCGTCTCCTCCGGGAAAACCGGAAACGTTCTCGATACGACTGTCGGAAGAAGCGCGTTTTTATTTGTGCTTGTCAGCACGAAATACACGCCTTTCGGCGGCTCTTCGAGTATTTTGAGCATGGCGTTCTGGGACTGGGCGTTGAATTTATCGGCGCCTTCGAGGACAAACACTTTTTTATCGCCGACGTTTGGCGCGAGATACGCCTCTCTTACTATTTCCCTTACGTCGTCGACGCTCGTCCTGCCGCGTCCGCAGATATTTATATCGGGGTGCGTCTTATTCTTCGCCATTATACACGACGCGCATTTTCCGCACGGTCTTTTTTTCTCGTTTTCTTCCGTGCAGAGTATTTCAGACGCGAGCGTATACGCATATTCGTTTATCCTTGCGAGCGACCTGCCCAAAATGAGAAACGCGTGCGCGTTTTTCAGTTCGTTTGCCATAAAATACTACACCTGTATGAACTGTTCAACGTTGATTACGAATACCGTCGCTCCGCCCGTCTGGACCTTTATCGCTCCGCCGACTTCAAGAGACGGATAGATATTGGTGGGAACGTACTGTGAGCGCACCTTGCCGTTCTCGGATATAATTCTTATGACGTCATCTACCTTTTCGTCCTCAACGCCTATTATCAGCGTTGAATTGCCCGACGACAAAAATCCGCCGGTTGACGCCACTTTCGTCGAATGATAGCCGCATTTATTGAGTTCGGCAATTGTGTCCTGGGAATCGTCGTTATGCATTATCGCCATGACAAGTTTCATTTTGCATCCTCCTGTTCATTACCGCCCGTTTAATCCGAACAACATCGACTCCGAGCAGTATGCGTGGCAGATTGCCATTGCGAGCGCGTCCGCCGTATCGTCGGGCGTCGGCTCCTTTTTCAGGTTCAATATTTTCGTTACCATATAGATTATCTGCTTTTTTTCGGCTCTTCCGTATCCCGTTACCGCCTGTTTTATCTGCAGCGGCGTATATTCGAACACGGGGATATTATTTTTCGTCGCGGCGAGAAGTATGACTCCCCTTGCCTGGCACACGTTTACAGCCGTTTTCTCGTTTGTGTTGAAAAACAGTTTTTCTATCGAAACCGCGTCGGGATTCGACGTTTTAATAAGTTCCTCTATATTGTCGTAAATCTCTTCAAGTCTGAGTTCGGTCTTTTTGCCCGCCGCCGTCAGCACCGCTCCGTAATCGAACGTCTTGAATTCGTTTTTATAATAGTCGATGATTCCGTAACCGACTGTCGCAAGTCCGGGGTCTATTCCCATTATTCTCATCGGAACCATCCTTTCCCAATATATAGTAGATATATTATATATATTATACTATAAGTTCGTTTTTTTGTCAATCAATCGGCAATATGCAGCGCTTCATCAATCTTTTTCCTCAACTCATCCGCGTCGTCGTCGCTGACTACCGTCGTCGGGATGCCGAGATACAGTTCAAACTCCGTTTCGGAGAGGATATTTCCTTCTCCGTCAAGCGCAAACATACTTGCGTACTCCCTCTTTTTCAATCTTTCGAGGCAGACGTGCAGTTCCTGCTCATCAACATACTTTTCTATTTCGGAAGCTATTTTCTCTATTATTCCGTCGATATCGCCCTTTACGTAAAGCGGCATGCCGAAGTCCTTGAAAATGACGTCTTTTCTATATTTTACCGACGCCCTCTCGCAGCAGAGTCTGACGAGCTGATTTAAGCACACGGCTTTACCGTCGTCTCTTTTTGCCCTGCCGAGCGTTCTTTTGACAAGTTTATTATAGTACTGCATACTGCGCCTGCGCCTCCGAAATATATAATTTAACAGAGTTTCAGCAATTTTCCTGCGTTTTCGCAGAACTGATACTGTTCGTACGCCTTTTTATCTTTTCTCACGGCACTCACCCTTTGCGCTATAACTATCTGTTTTTCCTTACGCGCGATTCTCATAAGTTCCGCGGCGCTTTCGCTTTCCGACATTGCAAGAACGCCCGTATATCTTACGTTTTCCCTTGCTTTTTCCTCGGTTACTCCGAAAAACGCAAAGAGCATCATGCGTCTTATCTTTGCGTCGGTAAGCGTTTTGCTCTTTAATTTTTCAGCCGTTTCCTCAATGTTTTTACTTTCTTTTGCGGCGTTTACAAGCGCGTATTCAAGGCCTCCCGAAAGTTCGCATATATCTTTCAAGCGTTCCGGGGTCTCGCGCATGAGTGCAAGATGCACGTTTTTCCAAAATCTTCTGTTTTTTTCCGCGCTTACGATATTATCTATGCCCAGGTCTTCGATATTATACGGAATATACTTATTTACGTCGTCGGTTTTTTCGTAAAAGCTCCGTCTTATATAAGACGACGACGCAAATTCGCCGCATACGGGTTCATTTGCGCCGTGTGCGGCGGTTCTTTTCACCGCAATCGGAACAAGGCTGCTGTTCGTCTTTATTATTGCTTTTACGTACTCGACCGCGAGGATATCGTTGGGATTTTCGAGAATGTCAGCGTATTCCTTACCGAGTTTTTCCCCGATTTTTTCGCTTCTCAAAGATGCAAAGCTCTTATTGGGGTTTTCTTTTCTCGATTTTTCGAGTTCTTTTACGAAATTCTCGTCCAGAAGTAATTCCGCTGTCTTTTTTATGCTTTCCAAGTCGGCGCACTCGGAGCCGAAAGCGAGATGCGAGCACATTCCGATTTTTTCGGCTATTTCAACGCCTTTTTCGGCGAATTTTTCCGCCGTCATGCAGCAATACGGGAACGGCAGTTCAAGAACGACGCCGGCGCCGTTCTCAACCGCCTTTTTTGCCCTTGCGTATTTATCGGCGAAGGCAATTTCTCCTCTTTGAACGAAATCTCCGCTCATTATGCAGACCTGCGGGAGTCCTAAGTTCTTTTTCACGTACTCCAGCTGATACTTATGGCCGTTATGAAAAGGATTATATTCGCATATTACAGCGCACGCTTTATTCTGCATCGCACTCTCCCTTTCTCACGGTTTTTTGATTAAAGTCTTCCGTCAAGTATCATCTGTCTTGTGTTATCGGCTTCGCCGACGTAAATCCTGTACCAGCTTATAAACGTGAGTATCGTCCAGAGCTGCTTATAATAGTCGCCCTCGCCTTTTCTGTGCGCTTCGAGCAGTTTTACCGCCTGCTCTTTATCTATATACTCGTCGGCGTACGGCGATTTTATTATGCCGAGCGCCCAGTCGTACAGTTCGTCCTTTAGCCACACCCTTATCGGCACGGGATAGCCGAGTTTCGGGCGCATTACCGTTTCTTCGTTCACGATGTCGCGGAAGGCGTGTCTTAAAATATATTTCGTCGTGCCGTTTCTGAGTTTATCGTCGTCGCAGAGTATGCGCGCCGCCTCAAACACCTCTTTATCGAGGTACGGGACTCTCGCTTCGAGCGAGTGCGCCATGGAAAGTCTGTCGCCCTTTACCAAAATATCGCTTTTGAGCCAGGTATTCATATCGCAGTACTGCATTTTGGTAAGCGTCGACATGCCCTTTACTTCCGCGTAGATATCCTTTGTTCTATCGGTGAACTTAACGTTCGGATCCGTCTTTTTATAAAATTTTGCCTTTTCGGTTTCGTCGAAAATAAAGGAGTTTCCGACAAATCTTTCTTCAACCGGAGTTGTGCCCCTGGCAAGCAGGTGTTTGCCCTTCACGCTTTCGGGAAGCGTCTTTGCAAGCAGTTTCAGCGGCGCTTTTACCGGCGTCGGCAGTTTATAAATCTTATCGGATGAAAGCGCGGTACGGTAAACCTTATAGCCTGCGAAAAACTCGTCGGAGCCCTCGCCCGAAAGCACGACCTTCACGTGTCTCGCGGCTTCTTCGCATATCAAATAAATCGCAACGACCGACGGGTCCGCCATCGGTGAATCGAGGTGGTATATTACCTTATCGTACGCCCTGAAAAACTCGTCGAGCCCCGCTTCGAGCTTTATATGCTCGACGTCGATATGCTTTGCTATTTCAGAGGCGTTATCTATTTCGGAATAGTCCTTTACGCCGAAAGCGACGGTGAATGCCTTTATTCCGGGGCAGATCTTTGACGCAACGGCGGTGATTACCGCGGAATCTATTCCGCTCGACAAAAACGAGCCTACCGGCACGTCGCTGAGCATATGCGCCGCAATACTATTCTCCACGGCTTTTCTGAGCCGTTTTTCCTTCTCGTCGAACGAGATGCTCTTATCGGGCTTAAAGGATATGTCTATATACGGTTTCGGCTTTACTTTTTCGCCCTGCTTTAAGAACACGTAATGCCCCGCCGGAAGTATCTTTATATCGTCGGTTACGGTATCCGGCTCGGTTACGTACTGGAAAGTAAAGTAGCTCTGCAGATACTCGTCGTTTACCGAATACGACGGCATATTGCTATCGAACAGAAACGCCTTGAATTCCGACGAGAACACTATTCCGCTTTCGTTTTCCCTATAATAAAACGGCTTTATTCCGAACGGGTCGCGTCCCGCAAACAGCGTCTTTTCCTCTCTGTCGTATATCACTATCGAAAACATTCCGCGAAGCTCTTCTATGAACCTTTCGCCGACTTTTTCATACAATGTTACTATCGTCTCTATCTCGGAACGCGTTTCAAACACGTATCCCTCTTTCATGAGCTTATCCCTGATTTCGAGATAATTATAGATTTCTCCGTTGAAAATGCCCGTGTACCTTCCGCTTTTGTCGGTAAACGGCTGCGTGCCTTTCTCAAGGTCAATAATACTCAGCCTGCGGAACGCAAGCGCCGCGCTTTCGTCTATTACCGACTGCGCGTCGTCGGGCCCTCTGTGCCTTATGCACTCCGACATCTTTTCAAGGTCTTCCTTGTCCTTCTCGGTCAACGGGTATGCTTTAAATATTCCGGCAAATCCACACATCTATTTTTTATTCCTTTCTATTGGAATTTATGTTTTATTTTTTTCTCTGTTACTTTCTCTCAGGAGAGAGAAAGTAACCAAAGAGAGCTGAAACTTTCAGGATTTTTATGCATAATAATTTCAATTATAGCAATATTTAATATATTATAACATGTATTTGTTAATAATAAACTAAAAAAATTAATATTTTTTTCAACATTATTTGAAAAAAAATGGTATACTTATCTTAGAGGCAGTAAAAATATTTTTAAGGAGGGTGTTTTTATGAAAAAATTAGTTTACTGGATCGGCGCTTTTGTTTCTCTCGCCGCTATCTGCACCGCAATCGCCGTTTTCCTCAAAAAACTGAAGATCTCCCTTTCGATAGAAGGTATTGACGAAAATCTCGAAGACACCGAAAACTCTGATATAAACGTTTCCATTGAGGGCGAAGAAAAACTCGAAGAAAAGGCGAAAGAGATTACCGACAAAATCGAAAAAGCGAAAAAATTCGTGAAAGAGTCCGAAAGCGACATCTTCGACGACCTTTTTGAAGAAAAACCCGACGACGAGATAGAAGTCGAAATTTCAAAAGAAGACTGATTTTTAAAAAAACGCCGCAGCTTACTGCGGCGCTTTTTTTATTTTTTTATTGAAATAATCCGAAAAATATTGTATAATATATTCATCTACAACAGAAACGAGTTGATTTTATGAAAAAATACGAACCCGACAACCTGAATACCGGATACGCGGAGTTCCTTACTTCCGTTGACGTAACGCCCGGCATCGTCCTTGCAAGAATCGGAATTTGTCTTGCCGCCCTTGGTATTATCATTATCTCCATGCGCGCAACTTTGAACACCATGCCGGCTGTAAGTTTCTTCCTTCTCGTTGCGCTTTTGTTCGTTACCTACTTCGTTCTTCGTTACACGAAGGTTGAATACGAGTACATCATCGCAACCGGCGAGTTCGAACTGTCGAGAATACTCGCGGAAAGGTCGAGAAAGGTATGCCTTACCTTCAAAACCGCCGATATAGAAAGCGTTTCGGAGGGCATCGACTCATCCGTCTCTCCCATTTTCTATACCTGCAAAAAGAAAGACAAATTCGCCTACACCATCGTCTACAAGTCCGGCGGAGTTAAAAAGGCAATCGTTATTTCGGCGCCGCCGAAAACGGTTCAGTGCCTCAAATACTACTGCACAAGCGCGTTTAAATGAGATTTGAATTTTAACCCCCGATGCCTCGGCATCGGGGGTTTGTTTTTTTCTGTTACTTTCTCTCAGGTGAGAGAAAGTAA